>JALYUO010000042.1 GCA_030853735.1 Chloroflexota bacterium | reverse complement strand
ACGATCCGTGTGCCAGGTAGCGCGATTGGGAGGCCGATGACCGCACGGCGCTACGCACCAATCAATGCGCCGTAGGTAGCCCCTTGAGCAGCGGACGGTCCGACGGCCCGAAGAAGACCGGCTTGTCACCACCGGCGCGCACCGCCGGCGGCGGAGCCAGAGTGGGGAAGAGTGCCGGCAAGGTCAGCCCCGGCAGCGGCGAATACATGGCCGCATCGAACACGCCGCCGCTGGGCGGCGTGGCGAGCGCGAACACAGGATGGGCCTTATCATCTGCCGCGAACGAGGTGGAGATATAATCCCCGGCCATGTAGCCCTGGTTGGTCAGCGGAAACCAGCTTAAGGTCATGGGGCCGGCCACGGCACTGGCGGTCGTCCAGGTGGCTCCGCCGTCGCCCGACGAGATGAAGCCCACCGAGAGTTGGCAGGCGCTGCCACAGTTGCTGACCGGGTAATAGTAGTATGTGAGCGCCAAGCGCGCGACCGGCGTGGTTTTGAGCTTATCCACCGCGATGCCGGGGATAAAGTGATCCACCGTGCTGGAGACCGCATCAATCGGGATGCGCGCCACCGCCGACCACGTCAGGCCATCGGTCGAACTGCTCATCACAATATCGTTGGCGCTACAGCCGGACCGGAAGCGGCAGTCTTGCCAGACTACGAACACCCGGCCACCCGGATCGATCTCCGCCGAGGGCAGCGGGCTGGTCCGCAGGTTGCCGGCCACGCTATGGCTACTCACCGAACTGACCGTGACGACGCTGCTCCAGCTCGCCCCGCCGTTGGTCGAAACAAAGGAGCCGATGCCCGAGTCGTTGACGCTGTAGGGCACAACGACGCGCCCACTGGGCTGCACCACCGGCTGCCCACCCAGCCCGCTGGCGCTGCCACTCGGCGCCAGCGCCGCACCCCAGGTGAGGCCGCCATCCGTAGATGTGCTCATCTGGAGCAAATTGCCGGCGCTGTTGTTGTCCCATGCGGCATAGCAGTGACCATAGTAGGGGCTGGTGGTCGCATTGTCACAGGCGATCCAGGTCTTGTCGAGACCGCCCTGCGTGACAACCGTCACCGGATTCTGCCAGACGGTGCCGCCGTTGGTAGAGCGGCTGACGGTCGTGTTGAGACCGGCGCCGCCACCGTTCAGCGGCAAGGCGATCACCATCCAGACCCCATGCAACACATCATAGGCGACCGACGGATCGCTCACACGCTGGTAGGGGCCGGGCGGGCTGCCGTTGACGGTGATGCCGGGCATGAAGCCGTTGGTCCACGTCATGCCGCTGTTGGTGGAAGTGGCCCAGCCGATGTTTGAGGAACCGCCGTCGGAGAAGCGCCCGACCTGGAAGGCCGAGACAATGGTCGCGCCGTTGGAGAAGGTATCCGGCTCGACTTCGGTCGCGTGCATACTGGAACTGTTGGTGTAGGGGTCGGTGCTCACCCGCACCGGCGCGACCGGGGCTTGCGCGGCGCCGGCGACGAGGTTGGAGAAGAGCAGCGTGCTGAGGGCGATGCCAAGCAGAGAGACAAGGCGTAAGGGCCGGCGGGCCGGTGGAACTCTGTGCATGATAGTTTGCTCCTTTGCAATGAGGGCTAGGTGAATCTTTGGGCGTTAGGACGATCCGCGCAAGGTATAATCCAGTATACATTTTCCCCGCTGTTTTGTCGAAAATCGGCAACCAGTGAGCAGAGCCATTGCCTTCCAATGGACGACACGGGGGACAGGGAGGGTGACAGAAACGCGCCGCTGTCAGCCCATGGTCAGACCGCTTCCCGCGCCCGGTATTGCAGTGCCTCGGCCAGATGGACCGCTTCGATGTTCGCGCTGCCGGCGAGGTCGGCGATGGTGCGGGCCAGTTTGAGGATGCGGTGATAGCCGCGGGCGCTGAGGTTCAGTTGGCGCATGGCCGCTTTGACCAGCGCCTGGCCCGCCGTGTCGAGCACGCAAAACTGGCGGATCTCGGCGGGGCGCATTTCGCTGTTGGTCAGCAGGCCGCTCCCGGTCAGGCGCGCCTGCTGCACCCGGCGCGCCGCTTCGACGCGCCCGCGCACCGCCGCCGACGGTTCACCCGTGCCGACACCGGCCAGCTTCTCGTAGGCCACGCGCGGCACCTCCACATGGATGTCAATGCGGTCGAGCAGCGGGCCGGAGAGCCGCTTTTTGTAGCGCGTGACGGTACTCGCCGAGCAGACACAAGCGCGCTGGTTGTCGCCGTAATAGCCGCAGGGGCAGGGATTGCACGCGCCGATCAGGGTCAGGCTGGCCGGAAAGGTCAGCGAGCCGGAGACGCGGGTGATGGTGATGACGCGGTCTTCCAGCGGCTGGCGCAGGTTCTCCAAGGCCGGACCGTCGAACTCCAGCAGTTCGTCCAGGAACAGCACGCCGCGATGGGCCAGCGTGATTTCGCCGGGCCGCGGTTGCCGCCCACCGCCGACCAGCGCGGCGTGCGAGGCGGTGTGATGCGGCGCGCGGAAAGGCCGTGTCCGCACGAGCGGCTGGCCCGCCGGCAGCATCCCAGCCACCGAGTAAATCTTGGTCACTTCCAGCATCTCATCGCGCGTCATGGGCGGTAAAATCGAGGGCAGGCAGCGCGCCAGCAGCGTCTTGCCCGACCCCGGCGGCCCCTGCATCAGCATATTGTGGCCGCCCGCCGCCGCCACTTCGAGCGCCCGCTTGACGTGTTCCTGCCCGCGCACTTCTTGCAGATCGGCCAGACCACCCAGCGGCGCGTCGGCGGCAAACAGTTGCTCACGATACGGCTCTGGGGCCAAGCCGTTGCTGCCCGCCGCCCCCACGCTGTTCAGGTGGTGGATCAAGCGCGCCAGCGTCGGTACGGGGTAGACGGTGATGCCTGCCACCAGCGCCGCCTCGCCCGCATCGGCGGCGGGCACATAGACCTGTTTGATGCCGCACGCTTGGGCCAGCGCGACCATTGGCAAGATGCCGGTGGTGTGACGCAACACGCCGTCCAGCCCCAGTTCGCCCAGCAGCACCGTACTGTCCAACTCCGCCGTCACCTGGCCGGTCGCCAGCAGCACGCCGACGGCCATGGGCAGATCGTAGGCGCTGCTCTCCTTCTTCACGTCGGCGGGGGCCAGACTGACCACGACCCGCTTGTAGGGGAACAGCGCGCCACTGTTGCGGATGGCGGCGCGCACGCGCTCTTTGGCCTCTTGCACCGTAGCATCGGGCAGGCCCACGATAAAGAAGCCGGGAATGCCCGCATTGCTGACATCCACTTCGACTTCGACTAGGCTGCCGTCCAGCCCGCGAATGGCACAACTATGTACTTTCGCTAGGCCCATCGTTGCCTCCTATAGGGCGGGGTGCGTGTCGGCGTGTCGGTACGGGGTACTGCTGTGGCTCCATCATAGCAGATGGACGGGGCGGGCGCAACCGCAAGGATCGAACGGGGTGCGGCTGCGTGCAAAAAGATGCAGCCCTGGCCTAGCGGCGCGGGTGCGGCGCAGCGAAATGAGCACGGGCGACTGGAACTCGCCGCTACCACTACGAAGCCCGCCTACGCGGGCTGGAGCCAGGACGGACCATAGATCCACCGTTGCCGGCTGATTTAATTGCGCCGACTCCGGCCCGCCGTGCCCCCTACTCT
>JALYUO010000352.1 GCA_030853735.1 Chloroflexota bacterium | reverse complement strand
CGTATTAACTGAGTGGGATCAGAACGGGGTGAGCGACGCGACGCGGCGGCGGCTGGCGGCGCGTGCGTTTGGGCACGTCGCGGCCTACGACACGGCAGTGGCGGGCTACCTACGCGGACCGGGCGAGCAGTTTCCAGCGACGGCGACGCTGGCCTTGCACAAAGTCCAGGATCTGCGCTACGGCGAGAACCCGCACCAGCAGGCGGCACTCTATCGCGCTGCGGGCCAAGCGGACGGCACGTTGGCCGGGTCCACGCGGCAGTTGCAAGGCAAGGAGCTATCCTATAACAACCTGCTGGATGCCGACGGCGTGCTGAACCTGGTGCGCGAGTTCGTCACGCCGACGGTTGCGATTGTCAAGCACGCCAATCCCTGCGGCGCGGCTTCGCGTGACGACCTGGTGGAGGCGTTCGATTTGGCGCTGGCGGGCGATCCGGTGTCGGCCTTCGGCGGCATCGTGGGCGTGAACCGCCCGGTGACGGGTGCGCTGGCCTTGGCCTTGAGCAAGGTGTTTTTCGAGGTAATCATCGCGCCGGAGTTTGACGCGGATGCGCGTCATGTGCTGGGTGGCAAGCGCAACCTGCGCCTGCTGGCCGTGCCGATGACCCCGACCACGGTGCCGGACCAGTTCGGCGGCGGGCTGGTGTTTCGCAGTATTGACGGTGGGATGCTGGTGCAAACGCCCGATCCCAGCCCCGACGAGGGCACGCTGCCGCTGCGCCCGCAGACCACGCGCCACCCCACGCTGGCCGAAATCAGCGATCTGATTTTTGCCTGGCGCGTGGCCCAGCACGTCAAGTCGAACGCCATTGTGCTGGCGAAAGCGCGCACGGTGGTGGGCGTGGGCGGTGGGCAGCCCAGCCGGGTGGATAGCGTGCGGATCGCGGTGGAGAAGGCGGGCCGGCGCGCCGCCGGTAGCGCGCTGGCTTCGGATGCGTTCTTCCCCTTCCCTGATGGGGTGGAAGCCGCCGCCCAGGCCGGCGTGGCAACGATCATCCAGCCGGGTGGCTCGCAAAACGACGCGCGGGTGATTGCCGCCGCCGAAGCCGCCGGCATGGCAATGGTGTTTACGGGGCAGCGGCATTTCCGGCATTAACTCAGTGCGTCCTAAGAGGGAGATACGGTGTTTACATCTACTACCCGGCTACCCAACGTAGTGTTGACTGACGGCATCTTTGCGTCCGGTCGGCTAGGTCGGACGCTGGCCGCATACGCCCAAGAGCATGGCCCCATTTTCCGCGTCACGTTGCAGACAGCAGGCTGGGCCCAGCCGCCCCTCGTCTGGATGGTGGGGCCGGAGGCCAACCGCTTTGTGCTGCACACGCAGCGTGACCATTTCAGCCATGACCGGGGCTGGACCCCGCTGATCGGTGAGTCGCTGGGCAAAGGGCTGCTCAATATGGACGAGCCGGAACATACGGACCACCGGCGGATGTGGAACCCGGCTTTCGCCAGTGCCTACATGACGGCCTATGTGCCGCTGATCCAGGCGGTGATCGCGGAACGGACGGCGGCTTGGCCGACGCGCGCCGTGGTGGATGTATATGCCGAAGCGCGCGAGATCACCTTTGACATCACGGCGGCGGCGTTGGCCGGTTTCGCGCGCGGGGCCGAGCTGGATCGGCTGCGGGAACTGTTCTATACCCTCATCCACGGCTGGGATGAGGCCGATTCGTGGGAGGCAGCCGTGGATCGTGCCCACCGCACGCAGCAGGAATTGGGCGGGCGATTGCTGGGGGCCATCGCGGCGCGGCGACGCATTGCCGCCGCCGACCAGCCGCACGATGTGCTGGGCACGATCATCCATGCCCAGGACGCGGCGGGCGCGGAATTGAGCGATATGCAGGTGCTGTACCACCTGAACATCCTGTTGGTGGCGGGGCATGAGACGACCACGACGCTGGCGGCCTGGGTGCTGTACCTGCTGGCGACGCAGCCGGCACAGGCGGCGCGGGTGCGGGCGGAGGTGGATGCCGCTGCTGCGGGCGTGACCGGCCCCCTGCCATTGGAGGCGATCCGCAGCCTGAAGGCGCTGGACAATTTTGTGCGCGAGGCGGGACGGCTCTATCCGCCGGTGTTGAACCTACCGCGTGGCGTGGTCAAGCCGTTCGAGTTTGGCGGCTACGCGGTGCCCGCCGGGGTCGAGTTACGGCTGGGCATCGTGGGCACGCACTACCTGCCCAGCGTCTTTGCCGACCCGACGGTGTTTGACCCCGACCGCTTCGCCCCGCCGCGCGAGGAGGACAAGCAGACTCCGTATGGCCTGGTGACGTTCGGCGGCGGGCCGCGCATCTGCATCGGGATGCACTTTGCCAATATCGAGGTGCGGGCGCTGGCCGCCCATGTGGTGCAGCACTACGACCTGACCTCTGTGGGTCCGGCCCCGGTTCACGCGGGCGGGCTGACGGCGGTGCTGCCGGGCGGGGTGCCGCTGCGGGTGCAGGCGCGGGGCGATGCAGTAAATTGAGGCGCAAGGGGTTTCGTTTAGCCACTGCTTTGTGTATAATGAGCTATACATATGAAACGGAGGTTCTAATCTATGGTTAAAATAAATCCTGCTGGGGGTCGCAAGGACGATCTATCAGCGTATGGGCGTGTGTTCGGAGATGTACCCCTAGGTAAATTATTTAGTAAAGTACATGCTGCTGCTATTAGTGCTGGCACAGAGCTAGAAAAACTGTTAATATCTGAAAGTCCTTATTCGATGACTTATGCAGACTTCATTCAATCTTTAGAGCAATTAACTTTGTCTATTCATCCGATCTTACTGATTTATAATTTACCCTCTATTCTGCGAGATGAGAAACATGGAGCTAAAGCTGACTTCCTTTTGATTGATCCAAAAAAGGGTAGCGGGATTGTACTTGAACTTAAGGGGGGTGATAATTTCGACACAAAGAAGAGTGGCGGAGAGTTAAGTAGCCTCTTATTTTTGGCGCAACATTACAGTGGAATTTTGGGTATGCCTATAACTTACGCACTTAGCTTTTTCCACGCTGTTAGTAGATCGCAGATTCTTTCAGGAAGTAAAACTCGCTTCGATAATGATCATGTGCTAACCGGTCGTGAGCTATGTACTATCATTGGAATAAGCTATGAAGCTATTGAGGAGAAGCAAAAACCTGATCAGATATTCAATTTAAATTATTTTATCGATCAGCTGCTAGTTATAGATAAAGTACGTGCTGCGATAGCTACTAAATTGGCAGAGCAGGAGCATCATTCTTAGCTGCTACAGTTAGGTAGGAAAGGCTTTAATAGAGTGAAGGCACTTACGAAAGACGACGTATCTCAGCATACACTTCCCCTGGATACTATCCTACGTGGTGACTGCGTTGAAGTGTTAAATAGCCTGCCGGAGAAGAGTGTAGATCTCATCTTCGCCGATCCACCCTATAATCTGCAATTGCAGAATGAGCTATGGCGACCGAACATGACTCTTGTGGATGCGGTAACTGACGAATGGGATCAGTTTGCGGATTTTGCCTCTTATGACCGGTTCACCCATGCTTGGCTAACAGCGTGTCGGCGCGTACTTAAAGATACTGGTACTATTTGGGTCATCGGTAGCTACCACAATATCTATCGTGTCGGGGCTATTATGATGGATTTGGGCTATTGGATTCTAAATGACGTTCTATGGGTGAAAACGAATCCCATGCCGAACTTCAGAGGAGTGCGCTTTACTAACGCCCATGAAACGCTGCTCTGGTGCAAAAAGAGCAAAGATCAAAAAGGTTACATTTTCAACCACCATCAGATGAAAAGTCTGAATGATGATAAGCAGATGCGTAGTGATTGGGAAATCGCTTTATGCACCGGCGCTGAACGTATCAGAGTTAATGGTGAAAAAGCACACACCACACAAAAGCCGGAAGCCTTATTGCACCGCGTTATACTTTCGAGTTCCAATCCCGGCGACGTGGTGCTTGATCCGTTCTTCGGCACAGGCACAACAGGGGCAGTAGCTAAAAGACTACATAGGCGTTGGATTGGTATAGAGCGCGACGCGCAATACGTTCAAGTAGCTCAGGACAGAATTGATAATATAGTACAACCGCTCTTCCAAGAAGAAGTGTTTGTTTTTGAGAGTAAGCGATCCGCGCCGCGAGTCGCTTTTGCCATACTGATTGAGCGGGGCTTGCTAGCCATTGGTACGCAACTCTATTTTGCTCGGTCGGGTAAAGTAGGCACTATCGAACGTGCCGCTGACGGAAAAGCTACTACCCCAACGGCGGTGGTACGCGCTGACGGCTCGCTCAAAAGCGGAGATATCACGGGGTCGATCCATCAGGTAGGCGCGCAACTAGGGGGTTTACCGGCGTGCAATGGTTGGGAACATTGGTACTTTGCCGATGAGCAAGGCGGGTTGCGGGTGATTGACGAACTGCGAACCAAAGTGCGTGAAGCAGACTCATCGAATCACGATTTGGTATAATAAACCTATGATCCCAGCAACCCCCACAGTGAAGATTGTGACCGACAGCACGGCGGATATTCCGGCGGCCCTGGCGCGCGAGTTGGGGATCACGGTGGTCCCACTGCTGCTGCAATTCGGCGAGCAGGTGTACCGGGACCAGATTGATTTGAGCGGCGAGGCGTTTTACCGGCTGTTGCAGGATACGCCGGGTGTGCCGACCACCTCGCAACCGCCGATTGGGCAGATCGAGCAGATTTACCGCGATTTGACGGTGGATGGATCGCCGGTGGTGTCCATTCATGTGTCGTCGGGGTTGAGCGGCACCTATAGTACCTGTGCGCTGGCGGCGACTTCGATTGATTTGGTGCCGGGGGCGGTGCAGGTGATCGATTCGCAGGCGCTTTCGATGTGCCTGGGCTGGTTGGCGATTTGCGCGGCGCGGGCGGCGCAGGCGGGCCAGAGCCAAGCGGAGATCGTGGCTTTGGTGCGCGCCATGATCCCGCGCGTGCGTATCCTGGGCGTGCTGGATACGCTGGAATGGGTGCAGCGGGGCGGGCGGCTGGGGCTGGCCTCAGCGTTCCTGGGCACGATGCTGGCGATCAAGCCGATCTTGCACATGAAAGCGGGCAAGGCGGTGCCGATGGAGCGGGTGCGAACGAAAGCGAAAGCAATTGGCCGCATGGTGGACCTGACGGCGAGTTTTGGCCCGCTGGACGGCCTGGCGGTGGTCCACGGCGATGACCCGGCAGAGGCGGCGCGCTTGGTGGATCTGCTGGCCCCGATCTATCCCCGTGCGGGGATCGTGGTGTCGCATATCGGGCCGGTGCTGGGGTCGCACGTCGGCCCGCGCGCGGTGGGCATTTGCTGTGTGGTGGCTGCGCCTGCCGAGACGGTTTGATCCGCGAAGGGCCGCGAAGCGACGCGAAGATTACGAAGGTTTTTGATCCACGAAGAACACGAAGGATCACGAAGAACGGTAGAGGGTTGATCCGCGAAGAATGCGAAGGGGCGCGAAGAACACGGATTAGGGATGGGGTTGTGCGGCTGTTGGGATGGGCGTTTTATGAGTAGGGGGGCGGGCGGGGCGCTCGTCCTTTTTGGCGAATAGGGTTATGTCACAAGCAACGGATATTCTACAGAAGATCCTGGAACTGGAAGAACATAAGGGCTTCCTGGATAGCGCCGTGGGCGGCGGGCTGACGGCGTTCGCGGAACGCTGGGCGGCGCAGGCGCGGGCGCGACAGCCGTTAGCCGATGGGCTGATTGATGCGATCCGCGATACCCTGCTGCCGTATACCGAGCAGGGGCGCAGCAGTCGTGAGGTGCGCTTGCGGCGGGCGCTGGATCTGCTGGGGCGACTGGCGGCGGGCGAGGCGGCGGCTCCGACGGATGAGCCGACCCCGGATGCGCCCAAACGCAAACCGCGCAAAGCGGTGCCAACGGTGTCGCCGTTGAGCATGGCGGTGGGTGGCACGTCGTCGGCGCGGGCGGTGGCCGACCTAACCCCCCCGCCCCCTTCCCTACGAAGGAAGGGGGAGTCTACGGTACTTGTTCCTGACGTGCCGGGAGGGGACGATGGGGCTGCGTCTGAGATGGGGACAGGGGGTAACGGCGTTGCCGCAACTGCCGAACATGGCGGCAATGAGTCTGCCCTAGCCGGTGAGCATGGCGCTAATGGCGCTGCTGCTGCGAACGGAGCGCGTCCCCCCATCGGCCTGACCGCCGCGCAGTTGGCCCCGCTCGTTATCCCGCCTCTCGGTGCCAATCCGCAATCCGCAATCCGCAATCCGCAATCGGCCGACGCAGCCCGGACGGCGCACCGGCGGGCACCGTCGCTGGATAGCCCGATCCTGGTGGTCAAAGGCGTGCGGGAGCAGACAGCCAAGCTGTTTGAGCGGCTGAGTATCTTTACCGTGCGCGATCTGTTGTATTTCTTCCCGCGCCGCTACGATGATTTCAGCGCGTTGAAGCCGATCAGCAGCCTGGTCTACGGCAAGTTGGAGACGGTGATCGGCACCATTTGGCAGGTAGATGTCAAGCGCACGCGCAATAATATGGCGATGATCAGCGCGACGGTGGTGGACGATACGGGATCGTTGCGCGTGATCTGGTTTGGTCGTGAGTGGATGGCGCGGCAACTGGTTGAAGGCAAGCAATATGTGTTTAGCGGCAAGGTCAACGAGTTCAACGGGCGGCTGGGGCTGAACGGGCCGGAGTTTGAGCCGTATGACCAGGAAGAATTGCTGCACACCGGGCGCTTGGTGCCGGTCTATGCCCTCACCGAGGGGCTGACCAAGCGGGTGGTGCGGCGCATCGTCCATACGGCGGTGATGGAGTTTAGCGATCTGGTAGAAGACGCGCTACCCGACGCGATCCGCGTGCGGGCGGGGCTGTTGCCGCTGCCCAATGCGCTGCGCCAGATCCACTTTCCCAGCGAGTGGGGGCTGCTGGAGTCGGCGCGCAAGCGGTTGGCGTTCGATGAGTTTTTCCTGATCCAGTTGGGAATGTTGCAGCGCAAGCAACGTTGGCAGCACGACCAACCGGGTCTGGCCTTCGGCGATCACACGCCGATCCTCGACAGCTTCCGTAGCACGCTGCCGTTCCAACTGACCGGCGCGCAGGGGCGCGTGGTGGGTGAGATCCTGGGCGATATGGCGAAGCCGCTGCCGATGGCGCGCTTGGTGCAAGGCGATGTAGGGTCGGGCAAGACGGTCGTGGCGGCGATTGCCTTGCTGGGGGCGATTGCCGACGGCGCACAGGGGGCGCTCATGGCCCCGACCGAGATCCTGGCCGAGCAGCATTATCGCGGCTTGACGCGAATGTTCCAGCACTTCTGGCTGCCCATTGGCGACGCGAACCCGAAGCTGGCCGAAGTAGCGGCGCGTATGGCGGCGGTGAAAGCGGAAGCCGAAGAAGCGGCGCGGCTGGCGCAAGAGGCGGCGCTGGCGGCCCAGCAAGACGCGCTAGCTGCCGCCGAAGCCGCCGAAGCCACAGATGCGCCCGCCGAAGACGGCACCAAACCGAAGCGGCGCAAAAAGGCGACCGTGGCGGTGGATACGCGAGTCTACACCGCCAACGAGACGGTGGTGGACGCGCCGCTGCAACTCAGCCCGGCTCTGCTGGCGCTGAAAGCACTGCTGGGCAAGATGGACGACGCGCCCGCGCTCAACCCACAGGCAGGGCCGCCGCCCGGCTACCGCCCGATCAACATCGCGCTGCTGACGGCGGGGATGCGGAAGCGGGAGCGCGACCGGGTGTACGAAGGGCTGGCCGAGGGCAGCATTGACCTAGCGATTGGCACGCACGCGCTGATCACCGAACGGTTGCGCTACGCGCGGCTGGGTCTGGTGGTGATTGATGAGCAACACCGCTTCGGTGTGATGCAGCGTGAGCAGTTGCGGCAGAAGGCGGCCGAGATCGGGGTGCTGGCCGATACGCTGGTGATGACGGCCACGCCGATCCCGCGTTCGCTGGCGCTGACGATCTATGGCGATCTGGATATTTCGACCATTGACGAGATGCCGCCGGGCCGCCAGATCATCAAGACGCGCTGGGTGGACGATAGTCGCCGCCAGCAGTCGTATAACTTTATCCGTCGCGAGATCACCGCCGGACGGCAGGCGTTCATCATCTGCCCGTTGGTCGAGGAGTCGGACAAGATTGACGCGAAATCGGCGGTGGCCGAGCATGAGCGCTTGCAAACTGAGGTGTTCCCCGACTTTAAGCTGGCGCTGTTGCATGGGCGCATGAAAGCGTCGGAAAAAGAGCAGATCATGGCGGCGTTCCGGCGCAAAGAGTACGATATTCTGGTGTCTACGTCGGTGGTTGAGGTGGGGATTGATATTCCGAACGCGACGGTGATGCTGGTGGAGGGAGCCGAACGCTTCGGTCTGAGCCAGTTGCACCAGTTTCGCGGGCGCGTGGGACGCGGCGAACACCAGTCGTATTGCATCCTGATGTCGGAGACGGATCTCGGCACGAGCATGGAGCGGTTGCGCGTGATCGAGGAGAACCACGACGGCTTCCGGCTGGCCGAAGAAGATATGCGGCTGCGCGGGCCGGGCGAGTTTTTCGGCACGCGACAAAGCGGGGCGTTCGACCTGCGGATGGCACGCCTGAGCGATATGGATACGCTGCGCTTGGCCCGCCGCGAGGCGGAGCAGGTGTTTGCCGAAGATCCCACCCTGGCCGCGCCGGAGTATGCGGCGTTGCGCGGGCAACTGGAGGCGTTCTGGGCATTGGCAAACAGCGCACCGGAGGCGTAATTTCCACCACAAAGACACAAAGAACACGAAGGACGACGATTGTTCAACACGGAGACACGGAGACACGGAGGATTTGACGGGTTACGGGTTTTTGTATTGGCGTTCACCAGGATACGCTAATCTTTGGGTAACGGGATTACAAACTCTTAAAACCTCCGTGTCTCCGTGTTGAAACCGTCACCGTTCTTTGTGTTCTTTGTGCCTTTGTGGTGAACAAGGTTTGTGGTCTATAGAGAGGGTTTGGAATGCGAGTGATTGCGGGTAGTGCGCGCGGGCTGCGGCTGAAAGCGCCGGAGGGGCTGACGACGCGCCCGATGGCCGACCGGGTGAAGGAGTCGCTGTTCGGCACGCTACACAGCATGGGCTATCCGCAGGCGGGCGACCGGGTGCTGGATCTGTATGCGGGCACCGGGTCGCTGGGCATCGAGGCGCTGTCGCGCGGGGCGACGTGGTGCGACTTTGTGGAGCAGATCCCCGGCGTAGCAACGCTGATCGCGGCCAACCTCACCTATACGCGGCTGGCGACGCAGGGCGCGGTCCATGCGGTGGCGGTGGATGCATACTTGCGGGCGTTCGCGGCGGGGCGCGGCGTGAGCCGATCCTGGACGGTGGAGGAGCGCACCCGGCGTGAACCGGCGGTGGGCCGGGGCCGCACGTCGCGCCCGCCGGTGGCGGAACCGTGGGTTGCCAAGAGTGACAAGCGTCCCGCTGCCGACGTGAAGTGTGATATAATCTTTATGGACCCGCCCTATGCGGACCCGGCGATCCCGGCGATGCTGACGCGGCTGGCCGGGACAGCGTTCCTCAGCCCGGATGGGGTGCTGGTGGTGGGCCATGCGCGCGGCGTGCCGATGCCGGCCACGATTGGCAATCTGCATCAGGTGCGCCACAAGGAGTTCGGCGGCTCGGCCTTTTCGCTCTACCAGTACGAGGGGTCGGGGGTCAGGGGTCAGGGGTCAGGAGACGAGGACGCAGACGCAGACGGGAGGCCGGGGGTCGGGGATCGGGGGTCAGACGAAGACACGGATGTGGGCGCTAGCGAAGCGGCGCAGTGGGTCAAAGGCTTCGTGGCGGACGATGATACGGATACCGGCGAAGTCTAATCTGCGTACTCATCTGATGACCGCCGACTGACAACGGACAACTGACAACCGACAACCGCGACAGGAGGCTAGGTGCGGACAGCGATTTATCCGGGCACGTTTGACCCGATCACCTATGGGCATTTGGACATTGCGCGGCGGGCGGCGGCGCTGTTTGATCGGCTGATCATTGTGGTGGCCGACAACGCGCAGAAGAAGCCGGTGTTCACGGCGGCGGAGCGGCAGGCGTTGATCACGGAGGCGGTGCGTGATTTGCCGGGGCATATTGAAGTGGATCGCTTTACCGGGCTGACGGTGGATTATGCGCGCGAGGCGGGCGCTGCGGTGATTGTGCGCGGGCTGCGGGCGGTGACGGATTTTGAGTGGGAGTTTCAGTTGGGCCTGATCAACGAGAAACTTGCGCCGGATCTGGAAACGGTCTGCCTGCTGTCGGCGCAAAAGCATTTGTTTTTGAGCGCCAGCGTGGTGCGCGACGTGGCCCAGCATGGCCGGTTGGCCCAACTCGCCGATCTGGTGCCGCCCCATGTGGCGCTGGCCCTGGAGCGAGTGTACCGGCCTAGCGGCGGAGATAGCAAGCAGGTCTAGCCAGGACGGCGGCTAGGCAGAGGAACAGGGTGAGCGCCATTAGCGATATGCGGATGGATTTACAATATCTGATCGACCGGCTGGAAACGCTGATCCGGGCCGGGCGGCGGATGCCGATCACCAACAAGCTGCTGATGGACGAGCAGGAGTTGGTGGATCTGGTGGACCAGATGCGGACGGTGTTGCCGGAGGAGATCCGCTATGCCAAGCACGTCTTGCGCGAAAAGGAGCAGATCCTGTCGGACGCGCAAGGCCAGGCGGATGAACTCTTGCGCGTGGCCCGCGCCCAGGCCGAGGGGCTGGTGGAGAAAGAGGGCTTGCTGAAACAGGCCAAGACCCAGGCCGACGAGATCCGCAAGCAAGCGCAAGACGAGGCCGAGCGGGTGCAGGTGGGCGCGGATAATTATGTGCGCCAGGTGCTGATGGACCTGTCGGACAGCCTGCAACGCCAACTGGCGAGCATCAACAAGGGGCTGGAGAGCTTGAAGTAGTTCTGAGTTCTGAGTTCTGAGTTCTGAGTTCTGAGTTCTGAGTTCTGAATTATTGCGACGGGGCGGGGAGCCGGGGCGACTGGAACGCGCCGCTACCGCTACGAAGCCCGCCTGCGCGGGCTGGGGCAGGGTTGGTGCTGTGGGGTTGCACCGCATTCTGAGCGACGGGGCGACTCAAGTCGCGGCTACAGCTACGAAGCCCGCCTGCGCGGGCTGTGGCAGGTGCTAATGGGGGTTGCACTGTGTAGGACGTGACGGGTTTGGATTGGTTTGTGAGGCGTTTGCTGCGGCTGGGCGAGCGCCTCTTTGGTTTGTGGGTGGGGCCGGCGCTACTTTTGTTCGGGGTGAGGCGTTGGTTGTTATGGGATGGCGGCGCGCCACTGGGTAGGCTGTTGGGCAGGGATCGCTGGTGTTACTGGGTTGCGGAGGGGACGCTGATGTACCGTGGGTTGATCGGGCTGCTGGTGGTGGCGAGTTTGCTGGTGGGCTGTGGGGGGGATGCGCCGGTGGTGCTTCCGACGGCCGTGCCTGCGCCGGTGGCTGGGACGGGCGCGGCTCCGTTGCTAGGCAGCCCGTTGCCTCTGTCGCCGGGGGCGGCGGATCTGGCGCGGCCGGTGCTGGCGAGCAGCAATTTGGTGGTGGGGGCGAACCGCTTTGTGTTCGGCCTGTTGGACGCACAAACCGGCCAGCCGATCCCCGATGTGCCGCAGACCCAATTGCAGTTTTTCAAGGTGCATGACGACGGCACGGCGACCAAGACAGGCGACGCGACGGTGGTGTATCAGAATGAGAACTTGCCGGCGGGGTTGTTTGTGGCGCACACGGAGTTTGACACGGCAGGCAGTTGGGGAGCGTTGTTGACGGTGCAACGCCAGGGCCGCGCCGCCTACACAGTGCCGCTCAACTTCAAGGTGCTGGCCGACAGCCCGATCCCCGGCGTGGGGGCGTTCGCGCCGCGCAGCCACAACCTGACGTTGCGCGATGTGCGCGATGTGGCCGAGATCGACTCCGCCGTGCCGCATGATACGATGCACAATCTGACGATTGCCGAGGCGGTGAAGTCGGGCAAGCCGACCGTGATCCTGTTTGGTACGCCGGGCTTTTGCGAGTCGCGGATGTGCGGGCCGGATCTGGCGGTGGCGCAGGCGCTGCAACAAAAGTACGCCGCGCAGGCTAATTTTATCCATATCGAAACGCCTAGCCATACGCATCTCCAGCCGGTCGCGCCGGAGCATTACACAACCGGCGGCCATGCCGGGGTGGCGCGCCCGCAAATCGCCACCATGCAGGAATGGGGCTTGCAGACGGAACCGTGGATCTTCCTGGTGGACCGGGCCGGCGTGGTGGCGGCGGCGTTCGAGGGCGGGTTGACCTTGCAGGAAGTGGAACCGGCGTTTGTGCCGTTGTTGCCGTAGCGATCTCTCTTCGTGTGTACCGTGGCGCGCCGCCCCTCACCCCCCACCCCCTCTCCCCTGCGGAGGAGAGGGGGAGTTCAGCTCGTCGTGCGGGGCGGCGCAATCGTCGTTGTCCAATCGCCCCGTAGACTTCCCCTCTGCCCCGCCGAGACGAAGGGGTTGCTTTCAGGGGTAGGTTTTTAAGGGAACGGACCTACTACGGCCCGTTCCCTGTATGCTTACTTAACACTGCTCCGCACAGGCCGGTCGTGGACTGCTTACGACCGCTGCAAGTTCTCTAGCACGCCCGCTGCGCCCATGCCGCCGCCGACGCACATGGTCACGAGGCCGTAGCGGGCGTTGCGGCGCTGCATTTCGTGCAGGATGCTGACGGTCAGCTTGGCCCCGGAGCAGCCGAGCGGATGGCCGAGGGCGATGGCCCCGCCGTTCACGTTCAGCTTGGCCGGGTCAATGCCGAGTTGCTGGGCGACCGCCAGCGCCTGGGCGGCAAAGGCTTCGTTCAGTTCGATCAGGTCTATGTCGTCCAGGGTCAGACCGGCCAGTTTGAGCGCCTTCGGGATGGCGGCCACCGGACCAATGCCCATGATTTCGGGCGGCACCCCGGCCACCGCGTAGCTGACGAAGCGGGCTAGGGGCTTGATGCCCAGCGCGTCGGCGCGTTCGCGGCTCATCACCACCACGGCGGCGGCCCCGTCGCTGGTCTGTGACGAATTGCCCGCCGTGACCGAGCCACCCACCGCGAACACCGGCTTCAGCCCGGCCAAGGCGGCCAACGACGTATCGGCGCGCACGCCTTCGTCGGTGTCGAACTGGAAGGTGCGGCTGCTGGGCCGCCCGTCCGCGTCCAGGCTGTGTACCGTCACATCCAGCGCCACCACTTCGTCGCGGAACTTGCCCCCGGCGATAGCGGCGGCAGCGTTCTGGTGCGAGCGGAAGGCGAAGGCATCTTGCATTTCGCGGCTGATGCCGTACTTCTCGGCTACGTTTTCGGCAGTCAGGCCCATGCCCATGTAGAGTTCGGGGTGCAGGTCGGCCAGCAAGGGGTTGGGCGCGAACACATTGCCCATCATCGGCACCATGCTCATGCTTTCGGCCCCGCCGGCCACGATCACCTCGCCCATGCCCGACATGATCTGCTGGGCGGCCAGGGCGATGGTCTGCAAGCCCGATGAGCAGAAGCGGTTGACTGTCTGCCCCGGCACGGTATGGGGCAGCCCGGCGCGGGTGGCCGCGACACGGGCCATGTTCAGCCCTTGCTCGGCTTCGGGCAGCGCGCAGCCCAGGATCACATCTTCGATTTCGTTAGGGTCCAGCCCTTGGGCGCGTGCGATGGCCTCGGTGATCACCGCCGCCGCCATATCGTCGGGGCGTACTGTCCGCAGACTGCCCTTATGCGCGCGGCCCACTGCCGTCCGCGCCCCACTCACAATCACTGCTTCGCGCATTGTCTCGGTTCCTTTCCCGTTCCCCAGCGATCCTAAAGGATCACTAAACACTAAACACTAAACACTAAACGCTCGTCAGTTTCGCAGTGGTTTGCCGTTTTGCAGCATATAGGCGATGCGCTCCTGCGTTTTGCGTTCGCCCAGCAGTTCGATAAACGCGGCCCGCTCCAGGTCCAGGATATACTGCTCCGGCACCCATTGCGGCGCGGACAGATCGCCGCCGCACAACACATGGGCCAGCTTATGGGCGATCAGGGCATCGTAGTCGGAAATGTAGCGGCCCCAGCGCAACTGGGCGATGCCGGCGAACAGCGCGGCTTTGCCTTTGCTGCCCAGCGCATAGACCGACGGCGTGTTGCGGTCGGGCGCGGTGTAGCCCATGTCGGCCAGATCGAGCGCGGCTTGCTTGGCATAGCCGATCAGGTGGTCGGTGTTAGGAATGATCGGGTCGGCGGCATCCAGATAGCCCAGCGCGCGGGCCGCTTGGCCGCTTTCGCTGACTTTTGCCAGCGCGATGGCCTCGAACACCTTTTGCAGATAGGGCAACGGGTCGGAGCCGGCCATGACGTGCGGCGCAACCCCCCGGCGCAGCAGCTCTTTGCAGCCGCCACCCGCCGGGATCAGGCCCACGCCCAGCTCGACCAGCCCCATATAGGTCTCGGCGGCGGCGCAGATGCGTGCCCCGGCCAGCGCGAGTTCGGTGCCGCCGCCCAGCACGCGGCTGAACGGCGCGGTGACAACCGGCTTGCGTGCGAAGCGCATCGCCATTGCTAAATCTTGCAGCGCTTTGGTCGCCTGTTCCACCTGGTCAATCTGGCCGCCCATGAACGCGGCGATAAACAGCCCCAGGTTGGCCCCGACACTGAAATCCGGCCCTTGATTGCCCACCACCAGCGCGCGCCATGCGTCGCCTTCCAGCAGGCGCAGCGCCCGGTGGCCCA
>JALYUO010000345.1 GCA_030853735.1 Chloroflexota bacterium | reverse complement strand
TGGCCCTCTACCGCGAACGCGGCGACAGTTGGGGCGTGGCGACCTTGCTCACCCAACTCGGCCATATCATCATGTCGCAGGGCGGCTACGGCCAAGCCCAGGCGCGCTTCGAGGAGAGCCTCGCCATTCAGCGCGAACTGGGCAACAAGTCGGCCATCGCCCGCACGCTGAACGCGCTGGTGCAACTGCTGCTGCTGCAAGGCGACTACGGACGCACGCCGCCCTTGCTGGAAGAGAGCCTCGCCATCCAGCGCGAACTGGGCAGCCGCACCGATCTGGCCGACGAATTGCACCTGATGGGCGAGGCCGCACTCTATGCCGCCGACTTCGACCGCGCCGCCCGCCTGCTGCGCGAAAGTCTGGCCCTGGCCGACGAGATCGGCAACCAGGGCATCCGCGCCTGGGTGCTGAACCTGCTCGGCCAAGTTGCGCTCTATCGCGGCCAAGCCGCCCAGGCGGGTAGCCTGCTCGAAGAGAGTCTGAGCCTCTACCAGGAACTCGGCTTGCGCGGCGGGGCCAGTCTGGTGTTGGGCAACCTGGGGTCGCTGGCCTTTGCCGGCGGCGATCTGGCCTGGGCGCGCACGCGCTGGCTGGCCGCCTTGCAGCTCTACCGCGAACTCGGCAACACCGTGGGCCTGATCTTCGCCCTGGAACGGTTCGCCAGCTTGGCGCAAGCGCAAGGCCACGCGGCGCGGGCGGTGCAATTGTGGGGAGCCGCCGAAGCCCGCCGCGAGGCGCTGGGCGCGCCGCAACCGTTGCCCGAACGCGCCTTCTGGGCTCCCTCCCTGGCCGCCGCCCAGCGCGCCCTCACCGACTCGGCCTTCACCGCCGCCTGGAACGCGGGCCGCGCCCTCGCCCTCGATGCCGCTCTGGCCTATGCCCTGCAATCACTGGAGTGACACCCATGCAACGCAGCAAACCCCTGGTCGCGCAACAACGCCACTATCTGGTCACCACCGTCGCCGAAGCCAAAGCGATCACCACCGGCTGGCTGACCGCCATTGAACTCGACAAGGTGATCACGTTGGGCCTGCCGGAAGTAGACGACCGCTATCATGTCTGGCGCGTGCCGCTCTGCAATGCCATAGACAGCACGAAAATTGGCGAGACGGTGATTGATGCCTATACCACGGCTGTGTTAGCCGACAAAACAACCGACCCCGCGATGCTGGAAGCCCGCCTGCTGAAAAAGACCGATCCCCCACCGGCGACCAAGCGGCGCACCGTTCCCCCGCCCACCCTGTCGCCCCTCCGCAACACGGTCGGCCTGGGCAATTGCATCGAATTGCTGGACGCAATGCCGGCGGCCTCGGTGGACCTGATTTTCACCTCCCCACCCTATTTCAACGCCCGCCCAGAGTATAGCGAATACGAGCAGTACGAACAGTATCTGTTCCAATTGCGCCAAGTCATCAAACGCGCCCATCGCGTGCTGAATGAAGGCCGCTTTTTCGTGATGAACAGCGCGCCGGTCCTGCTGCGCCGTGCTAACCGTAACGAGTCCTCCAAACGCATTGCCGTGCCGTTTGATCTGCACCGCATCTTTATCGAAGAGGGCTACGATTTTATTGATGACCTGATCTGGGTGAAGCCGGAGGGGGCCGGGTGGGCCACAGGGCGGGGCCGCCGGTTTGCCGCCGACCGCAACCCCTTGCAATATAAGGCCGTGCCGGTGACCGAATATGTGCTGGTCTATCGCAAGCATACGGATCTGCTGATTGATTGGCATATCCGCAACCATCCTGACCGGGCCGCGGTGGCAGCATCGAAGATCGGCGATGATTATGAACACACCAACGTCTGGCGTATCCAACCCAATACCACCTCGAAACACCCCGCCGCCTTCCCGCTACAACTGGCCGAGAAAGTGATCCGCTACTACTCCTTTCAAGGTGACGTGGTGCTGGACCCCTTTGCCGGGTCGGGCACCGTGGGCGCAGCCGCCGGCAAACTGGGTTGCCGCTTTGTCCTGTTCGAGATCAATCCCGATTATGTCAAACTGATCAAAGAAGCCCTACCCAACTGGCTAGGCCGCGCCACCAACGACGTACTGTGGCTCAACACCGACCCGCCACCGCCGGTCCTGACGCTGTTCGAGCGGTCCGCTGCGGATCGCACACAAGTCATGACTCCACATAAGGAGTGTGTAACGCTGATGGGGAGCGTGTAGGGCCGCAATTCATTGCGGGGGTCGGCCACCTGCCTACCCTCAGATCAACGCTTGGCGCGTATGGCGAGATCAGAGCTACCGTCGGCACCAGTCGAGACTACGAAGAATAATGCCAGTGGCAGGTGCGTTGCCGACCCCCGCAATGAATTGCGGCCCTACACGCATCCCCTGGCGGCGGTATGTTCACAGCGATCACCAGCACAGCGCGATCTCCCGAAGAAGGATGCCGACGGCAGGTGCGTTGCCAACCCCCGCAATGAATTGCGGCCCTACACGCTCCCCGCCGGCGTTATGAACGGATGTCAACAATGGCGCAGCCCTTGAACTGCTGTGACGCATAATGGGTAGTTAAAGCATGGCTACACGGATGCGGCGGCTGGTAGAGATGCGCCGGGTTGCCCGACTGTCAGATTCAGGCGCAACCAAACGGTGAGACACAAGTAACAATTAACGACCAACCAAACCCCCGCCCATCTCCGTGTCTCCGTGTCTCCGTGGTGAAAAACCCCTGGACCGCGTGGTGAAAAAGCGCCGGATCTGGTATGATAAAGCCACTATGAGTGCCATCCATTTCTCCGCGCGCACCAAAGCCGCCCTGATTTGGGGGGGGGTGCTGCTGGCGCTGGCCTTCCTCTATCTGGTAGGGTCTATCGTCACGCCGTTTATTTGGGCGGCGGTCACGGCCTACATCCTCAACGCGCTGGTCCGGGTGGCCCAACGGCGCATCGGTGGGCCACGCCCGCTGTGGGCGGTGCTGATCTACTTCGGCCTGGTCCTGGGCCTGATCTGGGGGCTGACCAACGTGGTGCCCTTGCTGGTCGCGCAGGTGCGCCAAATCGTCAGCGAAGTGCCCAACTATGTGCGCCAAGTCACGGTGTTTTTGCAGGCCAACAACATCAACCTGGGCGGCGGGCGCGTGACCGAAGCGCAAATCACCGACACCACGCGCCGCGCCTTGAGCGATGTCATGGGCCTGCTGGGCACCCGTGCGCCCGAACTAGCGCGCAACCTGTTCGAGGGGCTGCTGCATATCCTGATCTATCTGCTCGCCACCTTTTTCATCCTGCTAGGCGCGCCCAAAACGGTCAGCAATTTTCGCAGCCTCTTCAGCCCGCCCGTGTTGGATGAACTGGACCCCTGGTTTCAGCGCATCAATCACACGCTGATCTCCTACCTGCGCGGCCAGTTGCTGCTGATCGGGGTCGTCAGCATCGCCACCTATATCGGCTTGAGCATCTTAGGCGTGCAATTTGCGCTGGCGTTGGCGATCATGAGCGGGCTAGTGGAGACCATCCCCTATCTCGGCCCCTATGCGGCGGGCGCGATTGCCGTGCTGGTGGGGCTGACGCAAACCCAGCCCAACCACTTCGGCTGGCCGCCCCTGATGCTGGGCGCGGCGGTGGCGATCCTCTACACCATCATCCGCCAGACCGAAGACAATCTGGTGATGCCGGTGGTGATCGGGCGCACGGTCGAACTGCATCCGCTCACGGTGCTGTTCATGGTGCTGGCCGGGGCCAGTGTGGCCGGCGTGTTGGGCCTGCTGATCGCCGTGCCGGTGGCCGCGACGGTCAAGATCATGGCCGAGTTCATGTGGCTGAAAATCCAAGAGCCCAACGTGCCCGAAGCGCCCGAAACAGAGACCGGCATCAGGGTCGGGCCGATAGCGACCGAACCCGAACCCGTCACTCTTGCGCCCATTGCGGGCGGGCCACTACCGGCGCGCGACCCCCGTGCGGGCGATAGCGGGCGGGCCGCGCCCCCGGCCCCCGGTCACGCATGAGCGCCCTGCCCCGCACCGCCGACCCCAGCGTGCGCCTCGCGCCCTACCCCGCGCAGGCCGTCGAGATCCGCCTGGGCGGCCCCAGCACCGCCGCCACCTGCTTGGCCCTGGACGACAGCTACCAAACGGGCCGGATGTGGCAAGTCGCGCCACGCGCGTTTGACGATCCCGCCGGTCTCGTGCCGGGCGGAGCCGATGCGCCGCTCGGCGTGATCCTGCAACCAGTGCGCCTGCCGCGCCCTTTGCACGAACCCGGCCTCGCGCAACTCCAGTCCCCCGCCACCCGCCACGCCGCCTGGCAAGCCGCCGACTGCATCCTCGTCGCCCTGCGCGCCGGAGCCGCCGCCGCCGCCACCCCGCCGGCCGACACCGCTACTGACAACGATGGTCCTAATCTGCAATCCGCAGTCCACAATCCGCAATCCGCCGCCCCCATTCCGCATTCCGCATTCCGCATTCCGCATTCCG
>JALYUO010000342.1 GCA_030853735.1 Chloroflexota bacterium | reverse complement strand
GGGCGGGTCCAACCGGACCCGCCCTTTTGGTAACTGCCGCGAGGCCCATGTCTCGGTAACAGGCACGAGGAGGGACCGCAATGATCCAAGCCCCTATTAGCCCGCTCACGAGCGATCCCTTTGCTCTGCCGGCGGATGCTATCAACGGTTGGCCGACCGGCTATACCCGCCCCTATCAGCGCATTTTGCTCAAACTGAGTGGTGAAGCCCTGATGGGCACGCAACTCTACGGCATTGACCCGGCGGTAGTCAACGGCATCGCCGCGCAGGTGAGCGACATCGTGGCACAAGGCGTGCAGACTTCGATTGTGGTGGGCGGCGGCAACATCTGGCGTGGCCTCGAAGCCTCGGCCAAAGGCATGGACCGTTCCACCGGCGACTACATGGGGATGCTGGCGACCATGCTCAACGCGCTGGCCTTGCAGGATGCGCTGGAAAAGATCGGCGTGCAGACGCGGGTGCAGTCAGCCCTCACGATCCACCAAGTGGCCGAGCCGTATATCCGGCGGCGGGCCTTGCGCCACATGGAAAAAGGCCGCGTAGTGGTGCTGGCGGGCGGCACCGGCAACCCGTATTTCACCACCGACAGCGCCGCCGCCCTGCGGGCGCTCGAACTGGGCGCGCAGGCGATCCTGATGGCGAAAAATGATGTGGATGGCGTGTACGAGGCTGACCCGAAACTGGACCCGACGGCCCGCCGCTATCAGACACTGGCCTATCAGCACGCACTGGAAACGGGCCTCAAAGTCATGGATTCGACCGCGCTGGCGCTCTGTATGGACAACCATATTCCGCTCATCGTGTTCAATCTGAACACCGCAGGCAATATCCGTCGGGTGGTCGGGGGGGAGCAGGTCGGCACGTTTGTCGGCCCCGTCGCCACCACCCTAGCCCACACCGCAAGGGGGTAAACGATGGTTGATGATGTGATGAAAGATGCCGAAGTGCATATGCAAAAAGCGATTGAAGCGATGCGGCGCGAACTGCTGACCATTCGCACCGGGCGGGCGAACCCGGCCATGGTTGAGCGCGTGATGGTGGAATACTATGGCACACCCACGCCCTTGCAGCAGGTGGCCGGCATCACCGCGCCCGAACCGCGCCTGTTGCAGATCAGCCCCTGGGAAAAGAATATGCTGGGGCCGATTGAAAAGGCGATCCAGAAAGCCGAATTGGGCCTCAACCCGACCAACGACGGCAAGGTGATCCGCATCGCCGTGCCGGCGCTGAACGAACAACGTCGCCGCGAGTTCGTCAAGCTGATCAAAGGCCATGTCGAGGACTGCCGCATCGCGCTCCGCAACATCCGCCGCAATGCCATGAACGATCTCAAGGAGTTGGAAGAGGAAAAGATCATCGCGGAGGACGAGCATAAGCGCGCGGACGAAAAGATCCAGACCTTGCTGGACCGCTATATCCACGAAGCCGAACAAGTCGGCGCGGCCAAAGAGGCCGAGGTGATGGAGGTCTAGCGCCATGAGCGAGTCGCGGCCCCTGACTGATCCCCACCCGCGCCACGTTGCCATGATCATGGACGGCAATGGGCGCTGGGCGAAGGCGCGCGGCCTGCCGCGACTCGCCGGCCACCGGGCGGGCACCGAAAACATCCGCAATATTGTCCACGCTTGTGTGGAGCAGGAGGTGGGCTACCTCACCCTCTACGCTTTTTCCACCGAGAATTGGAACCGCCCCGATAACGAAGTGCAAGGGCTACTGCGGATCATGGCCGAAGTGATCGCTCGCGAAACACCCGAACTGCACCGCGAGGGCGTGCAAATCCGCCATCTGGGCGGCATGGACGGTGTGCCGCCCGAACTGGTCAAAGCCATTGAGGATGCGGTGGCCTTGACAAAGGATAACGGCCGCTTGGTCCTCAGTGTCGCCTTCAACTATGGCGGCCGGGCCGAGATCGTGGAAGCGGTGCGCCGCATTGTGCGCGCCGGCACGCCCGTCGAAGCCGTCAGCGAAGAACTGATCACGGCGCACCTCTATACCGCCGACATCCCCGACCCCGACCTGATCATCCGCACGGCGGGTGAACAACGCCTGAGCAACTACTTGATCTGGCAAGCCGCCTACGCCGAATATTGGTTCACCCCCACCTACTGGCCCGACTTCGACGGCGATACCTTTTATGCCGCCTTGCAAGACTACAGCCGCCGCAAACGCAAGTTCGGCATGACCGAAGATCAGGTCACGCCCTAGGTGTCAGCGGCCGGGAGCCAGGGACCAGAGGTGACAAGCCCATTTGGGGATGATCTCCCGCCGCCTGCCTCGCCTGCTATTGCGCCGCCCGCCCGCCTGCGCGATGATCCGGCGTTGCTGCAAATTGGCTGGCTGGCGCTGGCCCTGCTCATTTCAGCCTTGCGCGCTTATTTACCGGGGCCACCCAGCACTACAGCTCCGCTGGGTTGGGGTGGGTTACTCCTTACAATGTGGTACCTTACCCCGGCAAAGGTTAAAGTTTGGGAGCTGGTAAGTGTGTGGCTGGCGACCTATGTGCTGATGGTGGTCGGCTCCACCTATATAGCGTGGGGCGGGGCGGCAATTGCGCCGCTAGCGGTCCTCTTGCTGGCCTTTTTGTTACCGCGTCGTGATACCGCTCCGGCGGCGGCTGATTGGGGTCGTATGCTGGCGCTAGTCCTGTGGGTAGCGTTCGGCGTGTTTGGTCTGATGGGCTTGCTCACCATTCCCACACCGCTCGGTCCGGCGGTCGTGCCGGTGCTGGGCGCGCTAATCGCGTATAATGCCGGGCGGCGGGCCGGGCAACGCCAGGGGCTGTCGGAGCGCGTGGCGACGGGTATTGGTCTGACATTGGCCGTGGCGGGTGCGATTGCACTGGGGCCGACCGGCCCGGCGAACCTCGCGCTGGTGGGCGGGCTGGCACTAGGACTGTTGGCCGTGCAGGTTGCGCCCGCGCCGCCGGTGGGCCGCACTGGTGGTAGCAATGCGCTGTTAGCCGCGCATGGGCAGATTGCCTTTGTCGCGCCGCTCACCTTTGCGCTGCTCTGGCTGGTGCGAACGGTCGCGCCGTAGCCGGTGGGGCGGGCAGTGGGCGTGCTGATTGGTCAGTGCTGTAGTAGCGCACGGCGTGCGCGGGGCGGTAGCGGCAACCTGCCAAATAGGGATGATTGGTCTACTGAGTTGCGTGTTTTTTACTACAGAGTAGTGGACAGAGCCGGGAGGAAGCATGAACAAGACCGAGATGATCGCGGCCCTAGATCAGCTGCGCGCCGATTGGCAAGCGGTGTTAGCCCAATTGGATGCCGAACAGATGGAGCAGCCGGGAGCCATGGGGGACTGGGCCTTCCGCGACATCGTTTCGCACTTGACCGGCTGGCGCAAGCGCACCGTCGCCATGTTTGAGGCGGCGGCCAACGGCACCGAACCGGAGCCGCCGGAATGGCCGGCCGCCTTGGGCACCGAGGAAGAATCGGAAGACAACGTACCGGGAATCAACAACTGGTTCTACGAAAAGGACCGCCCCCGCCCATTGGCGGACGTGCTGGCCGAGTCGGAGCAGGTGTTCCGTCGCCTGGACGCGGCGCTTCGGCGGGTGCCTGAAGGGGATCTGAACGTGGTGGGACGCTTCGCCTGGCTGGAAGAGTGGCCGTTGACGCTGGATGGGGCGTTGGAGCATTATTATGTGGACCATGCGCCGGACATCAAAGCCTGGTTGGCCGCGCAGAGACCGCGAGAATAAGGGCAACGGATGCGTGACGGCTGGGTGGACATCGGCGGGCGGCGATTGCATCTGATCTGCACCGGCAGTGGTCGCCCAACGGTTGTGCTGGAAGCTGGGCTGGGCGACACGGCGGCGACCTGGGCAAAGGTGCAGCCGGTGCTAGAGCAGTTCACCGCCGTCTGTAGCTACGACCGTGCCGGACTGGGCCAGAGCGAATCCGCACCAACGCCACGCACGGTGCGCAACCTAATGGCCGATTTGCGCGCCTTGCTCTGTAATGCGCTGTTGGTCGGCCCGTTTATACTGGTGGGCCACTCTTACGGCGGCCAAATCATCCGCCTGTTTGCCGCGCAGTACCCTGCCGACGTGCTAGGCTTGGTACTGGTGGACCCGTCGCACGAAGACAAATATGACCGCTTTGAGTCGGTTTTGTCGCCTGATCTGATCACCCGGCAGAACCAGTTTCTTGCCGATCCGACGCGCAACAGTGAAGGGATTGACTTGCTGACGAGTCGAACGCAAATGCAGGCGGCGCGTTTACTGCCGCAGCCGCTGATCGTCTTAACGCGCGGCTTGCCCGATGCGCCCTCGCCGGTGTGGCCGAGCGCCGCGTTGCAAGGGATTGAGCGGGAACTACAGGGCGAATTGGCGCGTCTCTCTCCCCAGGGCCGGCAGATCATGGCCGCGGCGAGCGGCCATTTTATCCACCACGATCAGCCCGACTTGGTGATCGCGGCAGTACGTGAGATTTTAGGTTTGCCGGCGGTCGCTTGACCCTTTCGCATGGCCCGCCTTATGCTGAGACTTGATCTATGAACACTCACTTGCCCAGCTCTTTCGGGGGACACAGCCCCCTCCTACATTTCGGCTCCACTTTCGGGGGGCACAGCTCCCTCCTACAAGCGCCCGACGCACAGCCCACAGCCCACAGCCCACAGCCCCCGGCCCCCGGCTCACGGCTCACGGCCCCCGGCTCACGGCCCCCGGCCCCCGGCCCCCGGCCTATGGGCATCGCGCTGCTGGGCTGCACCGGCTCCATCGGGCGGCAGACGCTCGATGTGCTACGCACGCTGGGACCGAACTATCGTGTGGTGA
>JALYUO010000339.1 GCA_030853735.1 Chloroflexota bacterium | reverse complement strand
CAACAGCACGCGCCCCTGCGTTAGGGTCAACCCGGTGCCGCCGGCGTTGAGCCGGGCCAAGCGCACGGCGCTATCGCCGGCCAGGGTCAGCAGGCCGGCGGCGGTTTGCAGGCGCAGCGTGCTGCTCCCCGTCGTGCGGGCCTCGCCGCCGACCGGGAGTGGGGCATTGGGCGCGGCGGCAACGGTACAGCTCGGCCCTTGCGGGCACAGATACGCGGTGCCGGCGCTATCCAGCACCTGGGGTGGGGCCGGCACATCGGCCACCGGCGTGCCGGTGCCAGTTCCCACCGTGTCCGTCATGACAGCTAGGGGCGTGCCGGTGCCGGTGCCTACCGTGCCCGTCATGACAGCTAGGGGCGTGCCGGTGCCGACGCTCATGGTGCCGGGCATGACCGCGATGGCGGTGCCCGTGCCAACACCTACTGTGTCGGTCATGACGGCCAGGGGCGTACCGGTCGCAAGACCTACGGTGGCGGTCATAGCGGCGACGGGTGTGCCGGTGCCAAGATCCACAGTGCCGGTCATAGCGACGGGGGGCGTTTCCGTGCCGGCGGCGACCAGGGTGCCGGGCGCGGGTAACGTGACAGTGCTGCTCGCCATTGCCACGGCAGACGGGGAAGCTATATCCCCTGCCGGCAGCGTGACGGTGCTGCTCACCATTGCCGAAGTGGAGGGCGCGGCGCTGGGAACCAAGTCGGTGGGCGCGGCAGTTTGGCCGGGCGGAGCTACCGTCGGGCTGTCCGCCGCTACACCCGTCGGCGCGGTGGTGGGGGCCAGAGCGGGACGCGGCGGGCGGTTCAACACCACTGCGCCGAAGGCCACGAGCAGCACAAGCAGCACGATGAGGGCCGTGCCGGCCACCAGCGGGCTACGGCGCGGCGGCGGGGCGGGCGATACGGATGGGGGCGTAGGCTCCTGAGACATAGGGCACTCCTCTTTTTGCGCTGGGCGCGGTCAGGGTGTAAGGGTCAGGTTGGGGCCGATGTGTTGCCACAGCCGGAGTTCGCCGGGGGTCATCGTGCGCGGCAGCGGCGGGGTGGTGGCCCCGCTGGGGATCAGCATTCCCTGGCCTTGCAGCACATTACGAACCTGTTGGGAACCACGCGGCACCTCGACGGCGACGGTGCCGGTTTGCACGGAGACGATCACTGCGCCGCTGCTATCAGTTGCCACGGTAAACAACGTACCGAGGGCCGAAATCGCGCTGTTGCCGCTTTGGATCACCACTGCGCCGCTTGCTGCGTCATGGTCGGCGAACAGCCGCCCAGCGGTGAGTAAAAACGTGACCCCCACGCCGCTGTTGGCAACGTAGCGCAACGAACTGTCGGGCAGCAGGCGAAAGCGCGTCTGGCCGGTCTGCATCAGCAGCTGCGTCGCGCCCGGCCCGCTATGCACGCCCCCGTTGACCACGACCTGCGCCCCGACGGCGGCGGGCGGGCAGGTCGTCAGATCCACCGGAAACGTATCGCGGCAGGCGAAGGTCGCGCCGCGCGTCTCCTGCACGGTAGCCGGCACCGGAGCCGGCGCGGCATCGCCGCAGGCCACCATGCCGCTCAACAGCAATACACCCACGGCCCCACGCAAGGCGCGGCGCGCTATTCTTGCCATCATGTCTCCTCCCGCATGGCCGTAGCGTGCATGAGCCGCCGTTGCAGCCCGCCCAGCCCGGCCAACACCAGCAACACCGGCAACGGAGCCAGCGCCAAATAGACCACCGCCGGCAGCATCCCCAGCAAGACCACATTTTCGGGCGGCGCACCCTGCGGGGTTAGTTGCTGAAAAAAGCTGAGGCCAAACGCGATCAGCACGAAGGCCAAATAGAGCGCGCCACTAGCCCAACGCAGCACCACAGCTAGGCGTAGACGGTTCGCTGCCGGCCCTACGGCCTCCCGTGCGCCGGTTTCCAGGTCGTGGGCCAGCATATAGCAGGGTAGCGTCAGCAGCGGCAGAGCGAGCAGGCAGCCTTGCACGAGGGCTTCCGTCGGCGCATTGCGCCCGCTAATCAAGGCCAACATACCCACCGTACCGGCCAGCGCCAAGCCGAACGCCGCCAGGGCCAGCACCACCGCCACCCCTATTTTGCGCGCGGGGAGGATTGTCGGCAGCAGCAGGCGCGGGCCGAGCCACGCCACCAGCAACACCAGCGCGACCTGATGCGCGTTAAACAGGCCCAGGCCCAGCGCGACGAAAAACAGCCCGCCCAGCAGGAAGCCCGGCCCGCTATTCACGAACTCCGGCCCGACCCAGGCCGCCAACCCCTCGGCGAGCAGCGGCAAGAGCAGCAAGCCGGCGATTAGGGGCACCAGATAGCCGCGCACCACCAGGCCGCCACGCCCATGGGTCAACAGCAACGGGATGTCGTCATAGACCAGGTTGCGGTCGAGCCGCCCGCGCAGGAGGCGCGCGGGCAAGCGATAGTAGGCGGCCAGGGCGCGGTTGGCAGCAGCGCGGTTGGGCAGGCGCAGCAACGTGTCGAGCGCCGTATCGCGCAGCCAGCGGCCCACGCCGGGCGGCTGCAGGCGGCGCGGGCCGGCGTTCAGCACCCTGATGAGGAACCGCAACGCCGTAGGATCGTCCAGCCGGCCCAGCAAGCGCACCGCTTCCACGCGGTCAAACGCGCTCACGCCGGCGGGCGGGGTCCAGATCAGGCGGGCCAGCCCGGCGATGATCGGCAGACGCACGCCGCCCCCGTCGCCCGTGGCCCCAGCTTGCCCGCTCATAGGCCGCCTCCGGCCTGGATCAACGCTTTGGCCGCCACGAGCGGCGCGCGCGGGTCGCCGCCTTGAAGGATCGCCTGGATCGCCGCCGCCGGCTGCGGGGCTAGGGCGGCGGCCAAACTGTTCACCTCATCGGCGGCCGGCAGCAAGGGACCACTGGGCACGGCGGGCTGGGCCAGGGCGCTGAAATAGTCCTGGTGGGCCAGATGCCAAAAGCGCACCGTGGCCCGTGTGGCCGGCGTGTCCAGGATCGTCGCGGCGCAACCGAAATCCAGCAGGTGGTCGCGCGCGTCGCCGCGTAGGTTGCCGGGCGGCGGCAGCCCGCCGAACAGCGCCGCCGGAGCGGGCAGGTGGTCGAAGGCCCAGTCGTGCGCTACGGTGGTGCCGCGACAGCCCGCCGCCTGCATCGCCGCCGCCAAACGGGCCAGCGCGTCAAGCACGGCGCGGCGCGGAAAGAGCCGCGCGTTGGCCTCGTCTTTTTGCGTGGCCCATTCCAGCAGCAGGTCCATGAAGCAGCGAAAGAGGGCCGAACCGGAAGCCAGCGGATCGGGTGCGTCGGGCGCGGGCGGTGGGGTGTTGGCGGCCAGTTCGGTCAACATATAGAGCAGAAACGGCACTTGGCCCAGGCTGAGGAGCAGCGGATCGCCGGCACGCAGCCGCGCCAACAGGTCTACCGCGCCGCGTCCCTGGAGATAGACCACCATCTGCTCCACCGTCCAGGGGTCAAGCAGCACCTGCTGAAAGCCGGCGGTCGCCAATTCGTCAGCATAGTCAAGCATCCGGCAGGTGACGACGGCACGGGGATGCGGATAGGCGGCGAAGAACGCCTGCAATGCCTTCTGCCGCACGGACTCGCCGGCTGCGTCGGCAGGGGGCAGTTCATTGAGGCCGTCCAGCAGGAGCAGCACACGCCCGGCCTGCAAATAGGCAGCCAGCTGCTCGGCCAACCAGGGGCTGACGATGTGGACCGGCGCTTCGGGGGGCGCAGGGTTGGGCGGGTCGCGCAAAAACGCTTGCACAAAGGGCAGGAAGGGTCCACTGTCCCAAGCATTGAGGTCCACCAGCACGGGTAGGCGGGCGGTGCCGGCGGCCGACGCGGTTTCGGCCAGGGCCAAGTATTGCAGGTAGCTGCTTTTGCCTGCGCCCGGCCCGCCCAGCAACAGCACGCGCCGGTAGCTATTGATCGCAGCGGGCAACGCGACCGGGCGGCGCACCGGCCCGCCGGCGGCGTGGCCCG
>JALYUO010000111.1 GCA_030853735.1 Chloroflexota bacterium | reverse complement strand
AGCTGTCACTGTAGTGACTGGAGTATCATCCGTCTCGCTCCCCCTTCCTTCGTAGGGAAGGGGGTCGGGGGGGTTAGGTCCGTCTGTGGTATAATGCGCCTGGGCGGGCCACAATGCTGTGCCACCTGCATCCTAGGAACGTCGTACCCTTGACGCTGCGAAAGGATGGGATTGCATGAAGATTTTGTTGGTGGCTGCCGAAGTCGCGCCGTTTGCGAAGGTGGGCGGGCTGGCCGATGTGGCCGGCGCGCTGCCGTTGGCGCTGCACGCGCTGGGCCATGATGTGCGCGTGGTCATGCCCAAGTACGCCATGGTGGATGCGGCCAAGTCACCCATGCGCTCACTGCTGCCTGATCTGGCCGTGCCGTTGGGCACCGACTCGGTGGCGGTCGCGGTGCTGGAGTCGCAGATCGGGCGCATGGGCGAAGTGCCGGTCTATCTGATCGCGAACGACTACTATTATCAGCGGCCTGAAGTCTACGCCTACCCCGACGATGCCGCGCGCTTTCTGCTGTTTTGCCGCGCCGCGCTGGAGATGCTGCCCGCGCTTGACTGGTGGCCCGACCTGATCCACTGCAACGACTGGCACACCGGCATCATCCCCAACTGGCTGCGAACGCTCTATGCCCGTGAACCCCGCTATAGCAACATCGCCACGGTGTACACCATCCACAATCTGGCCTACCAGGGCAGTGGCCCGCCGGAAGTGCTGGCCCTGGCCGGTTTGTCCAGCGCTGACCGCCTGCCCATCGAAACGGCGCAGTTCCCCGGCGAGATCAACCTGATGGCACGCGGCCTGACCTATAGCGATGTGATCAACACCGTCAGCGCACGCTACGCTCAGGAGATCCTAACTCCGGAGTATGGCGAACGGCTCGATCCCTTGCTGCGCGCCCGCCACGACCGGCTGTTCGGCATCCTCAACGGCATTGATGTGGATCTGGTCAACCCGCAGACCGACCCCGACCTGCCGCATCATTTCGATGCCGATCATCTGGTGGCGCGGGCGGCGAACAAAGCCACGCTGCAACGCGAAGCCGGCCTGCCGGTGCGCCCCGATGTGCCCATCCTGGGGGCCATTTCGCGGCTGGCGGTGCAAAAGGGCTTCGAGATCATGGTGCCGATGTTGGAGCGCGTGCTGGCCGAGCAAGATGCTCAGTTCGTGGTGCTGGCAATTGGCAATCCGCTTTATGAGCAGCAATTCACCGATCTGGTAGCCCGCTTTCCTGCCCAGGCGGCGGCCTTTTTGCGCTTCGACGCGCCGCTAGCCCAACGTATCTACGGCAGCCTTGACTTGTTCCTGATGCCGTCGCGCTTTGAGCCATGCGGCCTGGGCCAGATGTTTGCCATGCGCTACGGCACCGTGCCGGTGGTGCGCCACACCGGCGGCTTGGCCGACACGGTGCGCGATTACGACCCGGCTACCGGCCACGGCAGTGGCTTCGTCTTCACCGACTTCACGCCGGAAGCGTTCGGCGCGGCGGTGGACCGGGGGCTGGCGCTCTATGGCGATGCGGATGCCTGGGAAGCTCTGGTGCGCCACGACATGGGCCTGGATTGGAGTTGGGATGTCTCGGCCCAGAAATATGTGAACCTGTATATGCGTGCACGGGCGTTGCGTGGGGCGTGAAGCGTAAAACGTACTGTGTAAAACGTACTGTGTAAAACGTACTGCGTATTTAATGTGTTGTAGGGTTTGGTCGCTTCGCGTTCTTCGCGTCTTTGCGGTGTAATCCATCTTAGCACGGTTGCCGTAATACGCAATACGCAATACGCAATATGTTGGGTGAGGCAGCATGGCAGACACGGAACTGGTGATCAAAGCGAACAAAAACCCGCCCGGCGAACGGCTGGTGGCGCGGTTTCTGATCGACCGGGCGGTGCGCGGGCAGTTTCATACCGTCTGGTTCAGCGTGCATCCGGCGGCGTGGGCTTTGCGGCGCGTGCCGCCGGCGGCGCGACCTCCGGCGCTTTTCGTCGGCACGCACCCGTCGTGGTGGGATGGCTATCTGACCTGGCCGCTCAACCGGGCGTTGGGCGCGCGCGACGGCTACCTGATGATGGATGCGCTGTCGCTGCAACACTATCGCTTCTTCACCTGGATCGGCGTGTTCGGCATTGACCGCGCCGACCCACGCGCGGCGCTGGCAAGCATCGAGTATAGCGCCGAGCTACTGAGTGGCGCGCCCAACCGGGCTGTTTGGATGTTCCCGCAGGGCACCATCACGCCGCCGGATCGCCGGCCGCTGGGCATCTACCCCGGCGTGGCCCACCTCGCCCGCCGCTTGCCGGCTTGCGACATCATCCCGGTGGCTTGGCGCATGGTCTACCGCCTCGAACAGCGCGCCGAGTGCTTTATCCGCGTCGGCGCACCCTTGCACCAGGAAAGCGCGCAACGCCTGGGCACGCGCCAACTCAGCGCCACCGTAGACGGGCTGCTGACCGCGCTGGATGATCAATTAGCCGACGAACTGATGCACGGCGACATCAGCCGCCCGCTACCGGGCTACCGGCCGTTGCTGCGCGGGCGCACCTCGGTCAACCGCATCTGGGAGCAGGTGCAGGCCACTGCGGTGCGCTTGGCCGGGCGCACCCCGCCGCCGCCTGCGCCGTGATGGCCTGGCTCACTGCGTTTTCGCCGCTGGAAATCTACTGTGGAGTCGTGCTGAGTTTCGGCGTGGCCCTGCTCGGCTTGCTGGCGGTCAATCTGGCCGTGTTGCCGCGCCTGCGCCGCTTCGCCCCGCCTACACTTACGTCTGCCCTGTTTGTCTCCATCCTGGTGCCCGCCCGCGACGAAGCGGCCAACATCGCGGCCTGCGTGTGCGGCTTGCTGGCGCAGGATTACTCCGCCTTTGAGTTGATCGTGCTGGACGACGGCTCCAGCGACGGCACCGGCACGATCCTGGCCGAGTTGGCGGTGAAGGATGCCCGCTTGCGCGTGCTGACGGGCGGCTTGCTACCCCCCGGCTGGCTGGGTAAGCCCAACGCCTGCCGCCAACTTGCGGAAGCCGCTAGGGGCGACCTATTGCTGTTCACCGATGCCGATGTGCGCCATGCGCCGGCGCTGCTGGGTCAAGCGGTTGCCGCGCAGCAGGCGTTGGGTGTGGGCCTGCTCTCGATCTTCCCCCGCCAGATCACCGGCACCTGGGGCGAACGGCTGATTGTGCCGCTGATGCAGCATTTCGCGGTCTATGGCTTGCTGCCGTTGCCCGCGATGCAACGCTTGTGCGCGCCCGCCTTCGCCGCCGCCAACGGCCAGTTCTTGCTGTTCAGCCGCGCCGCCTATAGCGCGTGTGGCGGGCATACCACCGTGCGCGCACTGGTGTTGGAAGATGTGGCCCTGGCCCGCGCCGTCAAACGCGCCGGCTATCCCATCGCCCTGGCCGATGGCGGCGACGCGATCACTTGCCGGATGTATCAGGGGTGGGGGGAAGTCTGGGCGGGCTTCGCCAAAAACCTGTTCGCTTTTTTCAACCGCTCCCTGCCGTTCCTGGCGGTGGCGATATTGGTCGCGCTGGTGCTGTGGGTTATGCCAGTGGTGGGCGTGATCGGCGCAGTGCTAGACACTGGCGGGTTTACGCCGCTAGTCGGCTGGCTTTGCTTGGCCCAGTATGGCACCGCCGTCGCCGCCCGCCTGCTGCTAATTGCCCGCTTTGGCGGTCGCCCACTCGACGCTTTACTGCACCCCGTTAGTGTGCTGCTGCTGCTGCTGATCGCGCTGAACTCGGCGCGCATCGCGCGGCGCGGCGGCGTGGCCTGGAAGGGCCGGTCTGTCGCGGGGTAAATGAATTTTGCACTCGCACAAACCCACCGTAAATTGACAATTACCAGCAGTTTGTTATACTTGCCCCTAACACATCGGCAACAGCAGGGCAGAGGAGGATGACCGTATGGTTCTGTTCGATTTTTTACGCATTATCATGGGCATCGTGGCATTAGTGCTGGTAGTCCGTTCAACCCGCGACCGGCAATCCGCCGAAAAACGTGTTCCAATGTTTGTTGCGGTCGGCCTAACGATGGCTTTGAATCTGATTTTCCTACTGAGCCGCTAACGGCCTAGCAATATCACCGCCGCAATCTCTGTGTCACCCTAGCGCCGCCTCAGCGTGACCGCGTGGTAGCCCAGGCTGAGGGCACGCGCATCGCCGGGTGGGGTGACGGCCGGCTCGGCGGAGACCAGGGTGAGGGTGTGGTCGCCGGCGGGCAGGGTGAGCGGCAGGCTGACGGCGCTGCCGGGGCTGGGTGCGACTGGGTAGCGACCCAGTTCATGCCCGTCCAGCGCAGCGATCAGCGTGCGTTGGTGATCCAGCGCGTAGACCTGGAGATCCAGCGTGTAGGCTCCGGCGGCGGCGCTGGGGATGGCGAGGTGCAGCGTCGCGTTGCCGTCGGTCCAGCGCCAGGCTGTGTCGCTGCTGTGTTCGTAATCGTCCCAGCCCGCGCCGGGGTAGAGGATGGGCGTATTGCCCGCCCCACGCGGCACCGTGTAGACGGTTAGCCCGTCGGCGCTCTGGCCGGTCGGGCCAAACAGCCGATCCAGCACCGCCCGCAGATCGGCGGCTTGGGGTCCGTAGTGGGGCAGATCATGCACCACCACATAGCGCACGCCGTAGTAATCCAGCGCGGCCTGGGCGGTACTGCCGGGGCTGGGTGTGAAAATATCCGCACCCAGCCCAGCCGGGTCGGCGGCCACCAATTGACTCACGCCGGGCGCGTCGCCGGGGAACGGATAGGGATAGTGGCGCGAGATATAGCCGCCCAGCATCGGATGCCGGCTGATTGCTTGGTGGAACAGGCCCGGCGCGCTCCACTGATCTAGCGGCAGTTCCAGCACCGCGTCGCAATCGGCCAGCGGCGCACGCACATCGCCCAGGCAGGGCGAGGGATGGGCGGCCAGGGTGCGGAAAAACGGCTGCGCTGCGGGCTGGATCAGCCCGCGCGGTGGGCCAGAGAACTCGGCGAAGGCCAGCAGCCCGATCCCCGCCAGCGCCGGCCCCGCCGCCCGGCCTGGTAGTCGCGCCGGCAGCGCGGCGGCTCCCTGCCCAGCCAGCACCGCCATGCACAGCGCCAGCAACGTGTCCAGGCGCAACGGCACGCGCATCGCCGCCGCGCCCGGCAGCCCGGCCAGCGCCGCGTAGGGCAGCGGGATGCCGGTGGATTGTTCGCCCAGCACCAGTGCCGGTCCCAACGCCAGCACACCCGCCACTAGCGCGACACCGCCCCACAACCACAGGCTGCGCCGGCGCGGCCCCCGGCTCAGGACCCCTGCCAGGATCGCCAATGCCAGCACTGTCCAGCCCAGGCCCAGGTTCGCGCCGTGTGGCTGATTAATATCCACGCCGCCGGGGAAGGGCCGCAACAGCGCCAGCAGGTCTTGTGACCCGCTCGCCACCACCGCGTCATTCGCGCCCGACCCGCTGATGCCCAGGTCGGCTCCGGCCCGCGCCAACCCGCGCCCCATCAGCCATAGCACCGGCAGCACGGCCAGGCCCGCCGTCGCGCCCACCACGGCCAGCCGCCCGATCACCGCCGCCAGCGCCCGTCGCCCGTCCCAACGGCTGGCCCACAGCAGTTCCAGCCCGGCATAGACGGCGGTGAATAGGCCCAGGCTCACCGTCCAATAGGGGATCGCCAGCAACGACCCGACCCCAGCCAACCCCGCGCCAACCAGATAGCCGCGGCCCTGCGGCGGCAGTTCCAGCGCCCGCAAGCCCGCGCCGCGCAGCAGCAGCCCGCAATAGAGCGGCAACCAGAACACGCTGACCAGTTCGGCCTGCCCCTGCGCGAAGGCCGCGCCCACTGGCGCGCTACATCCGAACAGCCCGCCCACCAGCAGCGCCGGCCCGCGCTCCAGCCCCAGCACCCGCGCCAGCCAGTAGGCCGCGCACGCTCCGGCCACCAGATTGCCAATCATCAGCGCGTTGAACGCCGGGATCAGCCCGAACAGCGCCTGCAACGGGATCGACAGCGTGGCGCTGAACACGTTGAGCGCGTGATAGGCCAGGGGCACGCCGGTGGGATAAAAGATGCTGGTGGTGAAATAGGGCGAGCGGTGCAGATCGACCAGCGCCGTCCGCACCCAGGCGAAGTTCCAGATATGCGGCCACACATCGCTGCCGCGCGCCAGGGCCAGGCTGTCGCCCAGGTGCGCGGCCAGCGGCCAAGTGAACACGATCATAAGCGCGAGGTAGGCCAGGGGGACAGCGAGGCGACGCAACAGGGACGTAGCTTGCTTCATCTGCTACGCTACGGATCTGCGGAGGAACTTACCTATATCAGGATCGCGTGCAACATCACTCAAATCAAAATGTTGGTCGAGTGCTTTGATGTACTGCTTGACCTTTGCCGGCGCATTTCCGCACAATCTAATATACGCCTTCCACCGAAAATGCTGTGGCGGATTTCTATGTACGCGATTTGTTTTTTCTAAGGCTTGCAGAAATTTTTGCTTCGTATTGATCACTTGGTTTACTGCGTGTTCTAAATCACTGCCTTTTAACTCAACAAAGCAAAGAGTTCTCTGCTCACCTTTAAGGTAAAAGTAAATACAGTCACAGAGCGTTTCTGCCCTAGACATTTCAAGAGTCTGTCGTATATTGCTCCGAGGATTCGATTGCTCATCTATGACGAAGAGCAAAATGGATTCACTGCGTTCCGGTACTATTGTTATATTGCAACCTGCTTCACCGTAGCTTGTCTTATTGCTAAGGCACGTTAGCATCAAGCTATTAAACGGCATATTAACCTCGATCTAAACTAAAGTAGATCCGATTGCTGCGGTCTGAAACATCGCTAAAAGTCCCCCATTCCACCAATCCATCTTCCGTTAAGACGCTTGTTGCGGTCCCTTTATCGAAGAGATACACTGACACTTGATCCTGGCGGATAAAAGCTTCGTTTCTCTTTAAGAAAAACTGATTACGAATAGCCTTCTGGTTTTTGTTCTCAGATGCTCGTATTACGTTGGCAAGATGATCTACTATATAAGGGCTATGCGAAGTGACTATGATATATAGGCCGGCATTTACCAGCATACCTAAAAACTCGCTAAGCCGTGCTTGTGCTTCTGGATGCAAGTTCATTTCGGGTTCGTCTATAACAACTAAGTCGCCGGCTTTGGCTAAATAGCGCAAATAGAGGACAAGCGGGGTGAGTTCCTTCACCATGGAAGAAGCGATGGGTATCTCTATTGCTATATCATTGGCGGTTCTAAATAGCAATTCTCGGCCTGGTTGCGGTTCAGGGGTGGAAAACTCAATGCCACCGATTAGTATTGTCTTCTCTAACAGGTCGGCCAGTTGAGCGTAGTCTTTAGTGGCTGCATTACTCCTCCTAGAGCCTCCGCGTGCCGACACAGAATAAACCCTACTGACCATACTAAGAAAGTTGGCAATAGGTATAGCTAATTGCTTGCTCCTACGAGATGGTTTCGTTAGATCCGATAACGAATCGAATAACTCCTCGCTAGCGGAATTACTGCGTTGTACCGGATAGCTGCCGGCAAGTGTACCGTCGAAAGGAAATGTTATAAACGTGGTCCTCTCTGCCGGGAACACGTAGGTATCGGGGAACAATGCACGATGAATGGGCTGAAAAATGCTCTCTGCTAGAAACCGCTTAATAACAGAAGTGGGCAAATCTTGTGATAGATAAACCTCTCCTGCATCGGCTTCTGTAAGGTCACTCTCCGAATAGAAATATAGCAGTTCTTGATCTTTCTCCTTCAATGATTTAATTGAGGAAAGAGAACGAGTAACTACTGCCTTACGTAGTGTTTCTAGCACCCTCTCCTTTGTTGCGGCGAAATCTACACTTACCGTTAAATCATCGAAAAACCCGCGCTCTGTCGCCAAAAAACGCGGCATCCACTCTTTCGCATAACCGGCTACCCCATTGAAATATGCTTCACCATGCTGGTCCGCGAATTCAACCAAATTAATCCTAGCGCTTCTCCTAGCATTAACCTGCTGAAATAGCTTCTCAAGGGTAGGATAATCCGCCCATATTTGATCAATGTTGCTCTCGCGTAAGTAGTGCTGGAAACCATAAGGACCGAAAATACCGGATAGCAGATAGGCTGTCCACGTCTTGCCTGAGCTGTTCGGCCCAATAAAGATCGTGAGCGGCTTGAGGTCGATCTCCGCCTCGCGGACCGCGCCTAGATTGCGGATGGAGATTTTCATGCCGATGATCCCTTTAGTACGGGTACTTGCCCCGCAGCGTGTCGGCGGAGAGGTGGATGGCGGCGGCGATCAGCGAAAAGAAGATCACGAAGCCGCAGACCGAGAAGCAACTGAGCAGCAGGCCGGAGGCCCAACTAGCGACCCAGCCGACATTACGGATCGCCAGCGCCAGCAGGCCCAGCACCACCACCCATAGGCCGATCACCAACGCCCAGCGCAGGCCGGGACTCAAGGAGGAGGGTGGCATGGGCTAGAACATCGTGTAGATGATCGGGGCCAGCGGACCCGCCGCCACGCCCACAATCACAAAGACCGTTACCAGCAGCAGCGCCAGGAACAGCGGCAGCAGCCAGAACTTACGGCTACCCTCCGTCATAAAGCTGAACAGGCTGCCCAGGATCGCCAACCGCGACAACATCTGGCGGCCCCCCGACGGCGGCACGACCAACCCATCAGGCGCATAGGCCGGCTGCTCCGGCACATTACGTGTCTCTTGATTCATCATTGCCTCTTTCCCTCAGCAATCGTCGTCCGATCCCTGACCCCCAGCCCCTAGCCCCTCGTTAGACGATCACTTCTTCTTTGGTGCGCGCCGTCTTGCGCCCGGCATAGGCGGCGATTTGTTTTTTGGCCGCCGTGGTCACTAGACAGTTGCCCAGCACGAGATAATCCATATCGGTATGGCTAAAGCAATTGTACGCTTCCGCCGGGGTATTGACAATCGGCTCACCGCGCACATTGAACGAGGTGTTGACGATCACCGGCACACCGGTGTGGCCGAAAAACTCGCGGATGACCTGATAATACAGGCCATTCTGCGCGGCGGTCACGGTTTGCAGGCGCGCGGTGCCGTCTACGTGGGTGATGGCCGGCAGCACGGCGCGGTATTGGGGATGCACATCGGCCACCAGCAACATATAGGGGCTTTCGTGCGCGGCATCCAGCGCGAAATAGTTGGGCGTTTCTTCCAGCAGCACCGCCGGCGCGAAGGGACGAAACTGTTCGCGGTGCTTGATCTTCGCGTTCAGGATGTCTTTCATGTTCGGGTCGGTGGCGTTCGCCAGGATCGAGCGGGAGCCGAGGGCGCGCGGCCCGAACTCCATGCGTCCCTGGAACCAGCCGATCACATTGCTCTCGGCCAACAGCTTGCCGACCGTCTTCACCAGCTCCGCGTCGCTCAACTCCTGGTAAGCAATATCCTGGCTTTGCAGGAAGGCTTTGATCTCGGTGTTAGAATACTCCGGCCCCAGGAAAGCGTTGTCCATCGTCCAGGTGCGTGGCTGGCCGGTCAGTTTGTGGTAGAGATAGCTGGCGACCCCCAACGCGCCGCCCGCATCGCCTGCCGCCGGCTGCACCCACAGATCTTTGATGCCCGCTTCGCGCAAGATACGCCCGTTGGCGACACAGTTGAGCGCGACTCCACCCGCCATGCACAGATTATCGCTGCCGGTGGTCTGGCGGATATAGCGTGCCCCGGCCAGCATCACCTCTTCGGTGACTCTCTGGATCGAGGCGGCGATATTGGCGTAGCGGTCTTCCATCGGCGCTTCGGCGGCACGCGGCGGCCCGAATACTTCGATAAACTTGTCGCTCATCGAATGCAGCGCGTAGTGATAGGCGAAATAGCGCATATCCAACTGGAACGAGCCGTCGTCGCGCAGGTCTACTAGGTCACGCACCTGCTGGTAATAGGTCGGCTGCCCATAGGCGGCCAGGCCCATCAGCTTGTACTCGCCCTCATTGACCTCAAATCCGGCGTGCGCGGTGAACGTGCTGTAGAGCAGGCCCAGCGAATGGGGGAAGCGGATTTCTTTGGTCAGTTCGATGTCGGTGCCCTTGCCGTAGCCGTAGGCGGTGGTCGTCCACTCGCCTACCCCGTCAAAGGTCAAGATGCCCGCTTCCGCAAACGGCGACACCAGAAAGGCGCTGGCGGCGTGGCTCAGGTGGTGATCAATAAAATAGATCGGGGCTTTTTTGCCGACCGCCCCCTCGATTTCCGTCTGGATCCACAGCTTTTTCTGGAACCAGACCGGCATCGCTCGCGTGAACATCCGCCAGGATTGGGGAAAGCTCTGGAGGCTGGACTGCAAGATGCGCTCAAACTTCAGCAGCGGCTTCTCGTAGAAGCCCACCGCGTCCAAATCGTTGACCGTGATGCCGCCGGCCCGCAGGCAGTAGGCAATCGCATTGCGCGGCAGATCGGAGTCGTGCTTTTTGCGCGTGAAGCGTTCTTCTTCGGCAGCGGCGACCACCACACCGTCTTGGACCAAGCAAGCGGCGGCATCGTGATAGAAACAGGAGAGGCCCAGGACGTTCATGTTAGCCTTGTTTCCGCAATTCGTCGGGGCTGCTGATGCGCCCCATGTGGGCGGGTCGCCAGAACGTGGCGGCGTTCTGCGGCAGGCTCGGCAAAAAGTGATGCCCCGTCACGCGGCCCACCAGCCAGATCGGGCCGACGACCACGACGTAAATCACCGTCAGGATCACCAGCGTCTGATAAAACGCGATCTTCTCCGCGTAGGCTTGCCAGAACCGCCCAATCACCCGCACCAAATAGCGACCTCACCCTTGTAACAGCTAATATAGCGTCCCACGACCGGCGCGGGGCCACTGGGGATTATACCCCATGCGGCGCGAGGGTGTCAATCACGAAATCGGCGCTTGACAGGGGCGGCGGGTGCGGCCTATAATGGGGGCAATCGCATAGTTTGGCTAAGAATGAGACCGTGTGCTGGAAGGTCCAGGTCCAGAGAGCTACTGCCTGCTGAGAGGTAGCCCTGGTACACCAGCCCACTGACCCTCATGAGCCGCCGGGCAGAATGCTACCGCTAGTAGGCCCGGCCGCGTCGCTCCCGTTAGCGAGCTGCGCCGCACCCCCCCATCGGGCCTGGCGACTGCAAAGGCGCGTCTCCCCTGACGCGCAAAGCAAGGTGGCACCACGAGCGCCCAGCATCGTCCTTGCAACGAGTGCTGGGCATTCTATTGGTCGCGCTTTGCAGTGTCGCAAGCCCCTACTTGACCCACCGTGCCTTACGGAGGGTCGTGCCCGGCTATCCGGTCTGATGGAGGTTTCCCAATGGCAGCAGTCATTGATCGCGTGGAACTATCCGGCATCGTCAAGGTGCGGGATCGTATCCTGAAGTTAGAGAAGCCCTTCCGCCTCGAAAGCGGCGAGCCGAGCTTCGCGGTGCCCGAACATATCGAAGAGGCCATGGTGCGCGCCCTGCGCGACGACCAGACCCACTATGTCGCATCGGCGGGTATCAATGAACTGCGGCAGGCCATCGTCGCCAAGTGCCGCACCACCAACGCCCTCCCCATCGAGCGCGCCGGCGAGACGATTGTGACCAACGGCGGGATGCACGGCCTCTACGCTCTGTTCAGCGCCCTGCTGGAACCCGGCGACGAGGTGCTGATCCCCGACCCGACCTGGACCTGCGTGCAACACCTGATCACGCTCTGCGGCGGCGTGGTCCAGCGTGCCCCCTTGCACGAAGCGCGCGGCTGGACGTTCGATCCGGCTGAACTGCGCGCCGCCGTCACCCCGCGCACGCGCGTCCTGATGATCAACTCGCCCCACAACCCCACCGGCGGGGTGCTGGGTCGCGCCGACCTGGAAGCCATCGCCGCCATTGTCGCCGACAATCCGCAACTCACGGTGGTCAGCGACGAAGCCTACGAGCATATCCTGTATGACGGCGTGCAGCATATCAGCTTCGCCTCGTTGCCGGGGATGTACGCCCGCACGGTGACGGTCTTCACCTGTAGTAAGTCTTACGCCATGACGGGGCTGCGGCTGGGCTATGTGGTCACGCCCAACGTGGCAGTGCTGGACCGGATGCAAAAAGTCGTCATGTACACGGCCAATGGGGTCAACTCGATCACCCAATGGGGTGGCGTGGCGGCGCTGACCGGCCCGCAGGACGCGGTGGGCCGCTTTGCCGTGGAGTACCAAGCGCGCCGCGACCTGTTTTACGCCGGGCTGCGCGACATCCCGGTGTTTACCGGCGCGTCACCCGCCGGCGCATTCTACGCCTTCCTCCGCATCGCCGACGGCTGGGCCGCCCCCGACGGTCGCCGCGACTCCTGGGCCATGACCGAATATCTGCTGGGGGCGCACGTCGGCTCCTCGCCCGGCGTGATCTTCGGCTCGGCGGGCGAAGGCTACCTGCGCTTCAGCACCGCCTGTGACCGCTCCGACCTGACCGGCGCGCTGGCCGCCATGCAGGCGCTCTTCAACTAACGGCTGAACATCCGGCTCGGCTATCCATATTGAATGGGGGCTTACACCGCGAAGACGCGAAGAACGCGAAGGATTCGGCCAATTTAGAATCCTTCGCGTCCTTTGCGTCTTTGCGGTGAAAAGCGGCCCTACATCAGCGTTTGCTGGGTGGTCGGGTCGAAGGCGTGCATCTTTTTCATGTCGAAGGTCACTTGCAGTTGCTCGCCCGGCTGCACGCGGGTCAGCGGGTCCACACGGGCGACAAACTGCTGCTGGCCGGCGGTGAGCAGGTAGAGATAAATCTCGCTGCCCATTGGCTCCACCACGTCCACCGTAACCGGGACCACGGTGCCTTCTTCCACGTTCTGCTCCATCCGCACATCGGCGATGTCTTCCGGGCGCAGACCGAAGATGATCTCCTTGCCGGCGGAACTGGTCAGCGCCTGGCGATACTGGTCGGGCACGCGCACGCGGAAGCCCTCGCCGTTGATCCAGAGCTGGTTGTTTTCCTGTTGCAGGGTGGAGGTGAAGAAGCTCATGGCTGGGGAGCCGATGAAGCCCGCCACGAACATATTGGACGGATGATCATACAGGTTCTGCGGCGTGTCAAGCTGCTGCAAAATCCCGTCGCGCATCACGGCGATGCGGTCGCCCATGGTCATGGCTTCCGTCTGGTCGTGGGTCACATAGATCATGGTGGTTTGCAGGTCGCGGTGCAGGCGCGAAATCGTCGCGCGGGTCTGCACGCGCAGCTTGGCATCCAGGTTGGACAGCGGTTCGTCCATCAGGAAGACTTGCGGGCTGCGGACGATGGCGCGACCGAGCGCGACGCGCTGGCGCTGGCCGCCGGAGAGCGCACGCGGCTTGCGGCTGAGGAACTGTTTGAGGCCCAGGCTCTCGCCCACCTCTTCGACGCGCTGCTTGATGGCCGCCTCACGGCTCAGGCCGGGGGCCGCGCCTGCCGGCATCGTTTTCCGCATCCGCAGGCCGAAGGCCATGTTGTCGAACACGGTCATGTGCGGATAGAGCGCGTAGGACTGGAACACCATCGCAATATCGCGGTCTTTGGGCGGCACATTGTTGACCACCCGTTCGCCGATCCGCAGCACGCCGCTGGAGATTTCCTCCAGCCCGGCGATCATTCGCAGCGCGGTGGATTTGCCGCAGCCTGATGGGCCGACTAGGACCAAGAACTCTTTATCGCGAATATCGAGGTTTAGATCGTTGACCGCTAATACATCGCCCGCATACTTCTTGACGACGTGTTCAAACGTGACGCTTGCCATAGCTCCGTGACCCTCCCGGTCGCCGCCGTGCATCCCTGCGCGGCCAGATAAAGCGCGGTGCGGGTAGATAGGGGGCTGCACCCCGGCGGACAGGCCCGATCACAGCAAGCAACTGCCTGCTGCGCCGCCGCCGCTACCCGGCTCAGAACAGCGTACCCTCGCCTGGACCCGCGCGCTTCCGGGCCAGCCGATTGCGCCTATCATATACCTGTCGGGGATGCCTGTCAAGTGGGTGCCTTTGCGTTTTTGCACCACAAAGACACAAAGGACACGAAGATTTTCGAGTGAAAATAGTAGCTCGTCAGGCGCTGCTCTTAAGAATCCTCTAATCTTTGTGGTCTTTGTGCTTTTGTGGTAAGAACCGTTTAGCGCGCTTACTCGCTGGCCGGGCGCGTGCCTTTGAGGACTTGGCCGGCGATCACGAGGCGTTGGATTTCGGAGGTGCCTTCATAGATTTCGGTGATGCGCGCGTCGCGGTAGAGACGTTCTACCGGGAAGTCGCGCAGGTAGCCGTAGCCACCATGCACCTGTACCGCCATGTGGCTGACGCGCACCGCCGTCTCGGAGGCGTGCAACTTCGCCATGGCCGCTTGTTGGCTGAAGCGTGCGCCGCTGTCTTTGGCGGCGGCGGCCATATAGGTCAGCAGGCGACTGGCCTGGATCTCCATCGCCATGTCCGCGATCTTAAATTGGATGCCTTCCAGTTCGCCAATCGGGCGACCAAACGCCTTGCGCTGCTGGGCGTATTTCACCGCCTCATCCATGGCCGCCTGCGCGATACCGACCGCTTGCGCCGCGATGCCGATGCGCCCGCCGTCCAGCGTCATCATGGCGATCTTGAAGCCCTCGCCGACTCCACCTAACACATTGGCCCGTGGCACGCGGCAGCCCTTGAAATAGAGTTCCACCGTGTTAGAACCGCGAATGCCCATCTTATGTTCCTCGGCCCCCACCGCAAAGCCGGGCATTCCCTTTTCCAGGATGAACGCGGTCACGCCTTTGTGCTTCAGTTCGCGGTGGGTTTGCGCCCAGACGATGGCGATGTCGGCCACGCCGCCGTTGCTGATGAAGATTTTGGAGCCGTTGAGGATGTAGCTATCGCCGTCCTCCACCGCCTGGGTGCCCATGCTGGCTGGGTCGGAGCCGGCCACCGGCTCGGTCAGGCCATAGCAGCCCAATGCTTCGCCGCTCGCCAGGCGCGGCAGGTACGCGCGCTGCTGCTCTGGCGTGCCGAAGCGGGCCAACGGCCAGCAGACCAGCGAGTTCTGCACCGTCATCGTGACCGAGGTGGCCGCACAGCCCCGGCTGACCTCTTCCATCGCCAGCACATAGCTGATCGTATCCAGCCCGGAGCCGCCGAACTCTTCCGGCGTTTGCATCCCCAGGAAACCCAGTTCGCCCAACCGTTGGACCTGATCCGCCGTAAACTCGGCGCTCTGGTCGTGGTGCGCGGCGCGTGGCTTCAGATACTCATCCGCGAACTCCCGTGCGGTCTGCTGAATCAGTCGCTGCTCTTCGGTGAGCTGGAACTCCATTGTTCTGCCCTTTCTATCGCCCTTACCCCATATCTATAAAACGTCACCCCACGGGGACTATCTATTATACCACGCCTGACTAATCCACCACAAAGCCACAAAGAACACAAAGGCGCTTGCTACAATCTTCGTGTTCTTTGTGGCTCTGTGGTGCAAACGTTCGCAGCTTATCAGCGCATTCCACAGTTGCTCCCCCACCAGTCGCTGTGCTATAATGCCCCGCAACAAGACTCATAATTCCGCAATCCGCATTCAGGAGGGCTGCCGATGGCTACGCTCGATGTCGCTGTGATCCAGATGGAAGTTGTGTCGGGCGAGGTCCGCAAAAACGTGGTGCGCGCTGAGGCGCTGATCCGCGCGGCGGCGGGGCAGGGCGCGCAGGCCGTCTTGCTGCCCGAACTCTGGACCACCGGCTATTACTGGCCCGCCATGCCGCAGTTGGCCGAACCGCGCGATGGCGAAACCGTGCGCTGGCTGACCGACTTGGCGCGGGCGTGCAACGTCACGCTAGTAGCTGGGTCTATCGCGGAAGCGCGACACGGCGGCATCTACAACACCAGCTATATCGTCACGCCGCAGGCCGGGGTGATCGGGCAATATAGCAAGCGCCACCTGTTTCCTTTGCTGGATGAGCCACGCTACATGGCGGCGGGCGACGCGCCGCAGCCGGTGGACACACCGTATGGCCGTTGGGGCCAACTGATCTGCTTTGACATCCGCTTCCCCGAAGAGGCCCGCAGCCTCGCCCTAGCCGGGGCGCAAATCGTGTGGATCCCCGCCGAGTGGCCGCACCCACGCCTCGAACACTGGCGTACCCTGCTGCGCGCCCGCGCCATTGAGGACCAACTGTTTGTCGTGGCCGCCAACCGTTGCGGCCACGGTGACGGCAATCACTGGGGCGGCCATTCGCAGATCATTGACCCCTGGGGCGAGATCCTGGCCGAAGCGGACGAGGCGGAGACCACGCTGTACGCCACGCTGGACCTGGACCGCATCGCCGAGGTGCGCGGGCGCATCCCCTGCTTCACCGTCACACCCGACGCGACTGCGGTCCTTGTCGGCGCGCCGCTCTAAGCCCCCGTGGACGGCGGCGATCTGATCGGCTGGGTGCAAGGGGTCATCGCCACGCTCGGCTACCCCGGCATCACCGGACTGATTGCGCTCGAAGGGGTGTTCCCGTTGGTGCCGTCCGAACTGATCCTGCCGTTGGCGGGCAGTCTGGCCGCGCAAGGGCGGCTGGCGTTGCCGCTGCTGCTGGTCGCAGCGGTGGTCGGATCGGTCGCCAGCGCCTCGCTGCTCTATGGCCTGGCCCGTTGGGGTGGCGAACCGTTGGTGGGTCGCTGGCTCGACCGCTGGGGGCGCTGGCTGTTTCTCTCGCGCGCCGACCTGACCCGCACCCAGAGTTGGTTCGCTGGGCGCGGCCCGCTGATGGTGCTGGTGGGGCGCTTCACGCCTGGCCTCCGCACGCTGATCTCCGTCCCCGCCGGCCTCGCCCGGATGCCCTATCCCCAATTCGCGCTCTATACCGCGCTCGGCAGCAGCATCTGGAACGGCGGCCTGCTGTTGGCCGGCTGGCTGCTCGGCGCGAGTTGGCCCCAGGTGCAAGGCTGGGTCGCCCCCATCGCCCCGATCATCTACGGGGCCCTGCTGACCCTGGTCGCCGTCTTTTTCTGGCGACGGTGGCGGGCGCGACGGAGCGCGTAAAACGTAAAACGTGAGTAGGTGTTCAGCCACGGACGACAACACGGAGATTGGAATAGTTGGGTTTAACAACGCAGCCCGTGGCGGTGGTAAGCGCAACCGGTCCGTCGGAACGTAGTGAAGAATCAGCCGCCGGGCGAATGCGTCCCATAGCAGCGACTTACTCCGCACGGCTATGCCTGTGGTGACTCTGCACCCAGCTTGACAGATTCTTCTTCACTGCGTTCCGACGGACCGGTTTTTCGCGCCATTCAATGGCTTGAATAGGTTCACACAACCCTTAAGATCTCCGGGTCGCCGTGTTGTCTGTCGTCCGTTGCGTAGCGTTGCATTCTGCGCTGCGCGCAAGGTGATAAGGTCACAGGCTGACGAGTTACTCACGTTTCACGCGAAAGGGTCGCTAATGGATACCGAAATGGTAATCACGCTGTTCAACTATTTCACTTGGGCGCGCAACGCGTTGCTGGATGCGGCGCTGGGCTTGACCGCGCAGCAGTTGCGGCAGGCCGCTGCGTCGGGCGGCTATGGCTCGATCCATGACACGCTAACCCACATGGCGGTGTCGGAATGGATGTGGCTGGAGCGGATCGCCGGGCGCTCGCCGACCGAGATGCCGAGCGGCGCTAATTTCGCCGATCTGACGGCACTGCGGGCCTATTGGGACGAGGTGCATTCGCACACCAGCGCGTATCTTGCCGGCTTGACCACGGCGGAACTGGGGCGCGAGATGCACTACCACAACACGCAAGGCCGCGCGTTCCGCCGCCGCGTCTGGCACGCCTTGCTCCATGTGGTGAACCACCAGACCGAACACCGCGCCCAGATCGCCGCGCTGCTCACCCGCGCCGGTATTGCGCCGCCCGCCACCGATCTGGTGGTGTACTTGCCGTCGGACGGCGGCTGAGGATCAGATGGACACCACGACCCCCATCGCTGTCGTCTTGGCATGGCAAGAGGCAGCTAATAGGCAAGACGCAGAACGCCTGTTGGCGTTGTCGGATCCACAAATCGAGATCGTAGGGCCGCGAGGATCGGGCTATGGACATGAGCTATTGCGGGCTTGGTTAGGCCGGGCGGGGCTAGAACTGACCACGTTGCGGGTGTTTGCGCGCGGATCAGTCGTGGTCCTGGCCCAGCATGGCATTTGGCGCGCAGCCGAGACAGGGGTGGTGATTGGCGAGGCGGATCTTGCGTCGCAGTATCGAGTCGTCGCTGGGCAGGTGGTGCAGTTTGCGCGCCATGACCACCTGGACAAAGCCCTGGCAGCGGCGGGTCTCAGCCCCCGCGATGAGCAGGTGTGAGCGCGAGCCGGACGCAACCGTTCTGAATAGCCCAAGTTAGACAGGCACGAAAAACGCGAAGACCCCCAACAAAAGGAAGCTTCGCGTTCTTTGCGCCTTTGCGGTGAATTACCGGCGCGCGCTTTGCACCAATTCACCAGCCGGGGTGGTGGACGTGGCCGCCCAGGTCCAGGCCATCTTCGTTTTGAGCGTGCGCTCGATCAGGCGCATGGCCGGCAGGTCTTGCGTGACCACCAGCGAGACCGCGATGCCCGTCTTTTGCGCGCGGGCGGTGCGCCCGATGCGGTGAACGTAGTCCTCGGTGGTGCCCGGCACGTCATAGTTGACCACATGGCTCACGTCGGGAATATCCAGGCCACGCGCCGCGATGTCGGTAGCGACCAGCACCGGCGAGTCGCCGTCGCGGAAAGCGTCCAGCGCGCGCATTCGCTCCTCCAAGCTCAGGTCGCCGTGTAGCGCCACGTTGGGGAGTTGCCGCGCCAGCAGCGCCCGGTGCAGGTCGTCGGTGTCGCGCTTGGTGCGGACAAAGATGATCACGCGCTGGGCCGCCGGGTCGCGCAACAAGCGCACCAACGCGGGCAGCTTATTGCCGTCGGCGATCATCGTGACCTGCTGCACCACGCCGGCGACCGTGCTGGCCGGCGGGTCTACCCGCGCTTCGATAGGATCATGCAGCAGCTTTTCGGCCAACGGACGGATAGCATCGGGCATGGTGGCCGAGAAGAACAGTGATTGGCGCTGGGCCGGCAGGTAGGAGACCAGCTTTTGCACGTCGGGCAGGAAGCCCAGGTCAAGCATCCGGTCTACTTCGTCCAGCACCAACGCCTGCACGCTGCCCAGCCACAGTTTGCGCCGGCGGATCAGATCCAGCAGGCGACCCGGCGTGCCGATGACCACCTGCGCGCCGCGCTCCAACAGCTTGATCTGGGCCTGCATATTCGCACCGCCGATGATCACAGCGGTCAGCACATCCATTTGGGCCGCGTAGGCGGCAATATCTTCTTCCACTTGGTAGGCCAGTTCACGGGTTGGCACCACGATCAGTGTGTGCAAGGTCTCCTGGCCGGCAATGCGGTCGAGCAGCGGTAGCACATAAGCGGCGGTCTTGCCGGAGCCGGTCTGCGCGTTGCCGATCACATCACGCCCGTCAAGGACGGCGGGAATCACGCGCTCCTGGATCGGTGTGGGAGTATGGTGGTCGCGGGCAGCGATGCCTGCTTGAAGCGCAGGGCTAAACGCGAAATCTGTAAAGCGCAACGGGGCGCATCCTTTCTGTAGCGGAGACCAAAGGGGGTCTCACATCCAACAGCAGGCCATAGAGGTTCCAAACCTGGGTGCGCCGGGGTGGCGCGGAAGGGGGGAATACCTGTTTCGTGCAACGTTGCTCCGTCTGCCTGCTATCCATCACACGCTAAGTATACCATAAATCGGGCAGCGTTGCTGGCCGAGGTGCGGTTGGGGCGCACGGCACTAATCGTGCTGCCACTGCCGTGCTTGCTACTCAGTCAGACCAGACGGCACCCCCAAGCAAGGAGCTACGCTGATGAATCCGCAAGTTTTCGTGCTACCCCGCCAGATAGGCGGCGACGGGGGCTTATGGGCCGCTTGGGTGCTGGCGAACGCTACAGCAGCACTGCTACTACCCGTCTTCGGCTGGTTCATCTTGGTG
>JALYUO010000272.1 GCA_030853735.1 Chloroflexota bacterium | reverse complement strand
GTACTGCGATCCCTACGATGCTGGTTAGCGCGGCGTAAACTCCCCTTCCTCTGTAGGGAAGGGGTGGGTTAGGTCGGCGGCTTACCGGCGGGGCGGCAGGTATTGGGTGGGCGGCGGGGCGGGCGGCAGGGCTTGGCCGCGCAGCTCGCTGATGTGATAGGCCAGCACGTCGGGGGGGAACAGGCTCATGAGCCAGCCGATCACCAGGATCAGCAAGCCCCAGTCTACCACGCCCTCGAAGGGGATGCCGACGAGATCGAAGAGCGGACCGACGATGGGTACGAGGGCGGCCACGAAATCAACGGAGAGTTCGGGGGCCAGCAGCGCCGCGAGCAGGAAGCCGGTCACACCGATAAAGATGACCTTGCTGCCGGACGCTACGCGGCGGTCGCCCAGGCAGCGGCTGATCAGGCGCAGGGTGAAGACCAAGTGGAACAGCATATAGCGGCGCTGGGTGTACTTTTTGAGCGGGCCGAGTTGCTGCGTCGGCTGGGGCGCGGGCGCGGGCGGCGGCACGGGATAGCCGGGCGGCGGCAGGCGTTGTGTACTCATGGGCGGACCACCAATCCAGGATGGAGATCGGCGGCGCGGGGGCAGCCGATCAGAGCCAGGGCCAAGTCAAACTCGGCACGCAGCAGTTCAAGCACTGCGCGTGCCCCGGCTTCGCCGGCGACGGCCAGCCCCCACACCACCGGACGGCCCACCAGCACGGCCTGCGCGCCGAGGGCTAGGGCTTTCAACACATCGGTGCCACGCCGCACGCCGCCGTCGAGCAGCACCGTCAACGCGCGGGCGGCAGCCACGGCGGCCACTTCGGGCAGCGCGTCAATGGGGGCGATGGCGGTGTCGAGTTGCCGCCCGCCGTGGTTGGAGACGACCACGCCCGCCGCACCGTGATCGGCCGCCAGCACCGTGTCTTCGGCGGTCAGGATGCCTTTGACCAACACCGGCAAGCCGGCCACGCCTACCAGCCAGTCCAGATCGGCCCAGGTCAGGTCTGATTCTTGCTGTTGGCTGATGTAGGCGAATAAGCCTGATCCGTCGGCATCTTGCGGCAGGTCACGCTTACCAAAGGCTTCGGCGTTTTTCCAGCCCAGGCCGGGCGGCAAGGTGAAGCGGTTGCGGATGTCGCGTTCGCGCTTGCCGATCAGCGGCGTGTCGGCGGTGAGGACAATCGCTTCGTAGCCGGCGGCGCGGGCGCGTTCGACCAGGGCCAGGGTGATAGCGCGATCTTTATAGCAGTAGAGTTGAAAGAAGCGCGGTCCGCTGGTCGCAGCGGCGATGTCTTCCAGGCTGTAGTTAGAGGCAGTGCTGGCACACATCAGGGTGCCCAGGCTGCCGGCGGCGCGCGCGGTCGCCACTTCGCCGTCCGGCGTAGCGAGACAGTGGAAAGCGACGGGAGCCACGCCGACCGGAAAAGCCCATTGCCGGCCCAGCACGGTCGTGGTCAGATCGCGGGTGCCGACCCCGGCCAGCATTCGTGGGCGCAAACGCAAGCGGGCAAAGGCCGCGCGGTTCTCGCGCACGCTGATCTCGTCGTCCGCCCCACCCACGATATAATCATAGGCCATCTGGGGCAGCAGCGCCTGTGCCGCCGCCTCGTACTCAGCTAAGTTCAATAGGTCCATGGCCTGCCTTTGGGCTTTCCGGTACTGGGGTCCGGTGTTTCGAGTATAATCAATCCACCAATGGAGCGCCGGGCGACCGAACGCCCGATAGCGGCCGGCGGGCGGCGCAAAGCCGGCTAACGGGTAGCCGACACCTAATTATACCACAGCAGCGGGCGAGATGGCCCTATCTCCAAGTGGTAAGGGAGCGTTAGTATAAACAACGAGAGTAGTTTGGCAGGGCGTACTGTGCCGGATGCCGAGGAGCGGCAACGGGTGGAGCAGGCGCGGGCGGGCGACGGCGAGGCAGTCGGTTGGCTGTACGACCGCTACGTGGATCGCATCTATCGCTATGTGTTGTTCAAAGTCGGTAACCCCGAAGAGGCCGAAGACATTGCCGAGACGGTCTTCCTGCGGATGATCGAGGCGTTGCCCACCTTCCAGTGGCAAGGCGTGAGCTTTGCCGCCTGGCTCTACCGGATTGCCCACAACGGCATCGTGGATTCACTGCGCCGGCACACGCGCCGCCCGCAAGTGGATATTGATCCGTTGGCAACGCTGTTGGTCGCCGAGGGGGGCGATCCCCATGCCTGGGCCGAAGCGGGGGAAGCTCGCGCCCAGTTACGCGTGGCCTTGCAACGGCTGACTGATTTGCAAGCCCAGGTGATCGGACTGAAGTTCGGCGGCGGCCTAAGCAACGCCGAGGTGGGGCAGATCTTGGGGCGCAGTGAAGGGGCCGTCAAAGCGTTGCAGCATAGCGCCTTGCAGAACCTATACGGCTGGTTGCGCCCGCAGCACGAAGCGGACAACGACGAGGGGCTGCCGGCGCGCCGGGGCGGGCGCAAGGACGAGCCGGCCGCCAATAGGCCGGTGGGACCAGACGCGGCAATGGGAGATGGGACTTGATGGATAGCGCGTTAGAGGAGTCGTTCACCGAGGCGCTGGACGACTGTTTGCAGCGGCTGCCGGTCGAAGGACTGGACGGCTGCCTACGCCGCTACCCACAGTATCGTGCCGAATTAGAGCCGCTGTTGGGCCTGGCGCTGGGCCTGAGCGGCACGATGGCGGCTGCCGTGCCGCGCCCGGCGGTGCGTGCGGCCCTAAGG
>JALYUO010000256.1 GCA_030853735.1 Chloroflexota bacterium | reverse complement strand
CCTTAGTACAAGCCCACCCGCAGGCCGCCGCGCTGACCCCTAGATCGTACTAGGGCCAGCCGCGCCGGGTGGCACCGCCTCCTACAAGCCACGTACCCCGCTGGATGGCACCGTCTCCTACAAGCCTGTACCCCGCTGGGTTGGGCGGTCAGCATCGCCGGCCCGCGCCACCTCTACAATCCGTTCGTTAGCGGGCGACAGGCTTGCGAGACTGAACTGTTACTAACTACGCTCCGTGCCTCCGTGTCTCCGTATTATCGTCTGGCCTACGCCGCGCCGCAACCTGTGGTATAATAGAGCGCCGTGTTCCGGGCTAGGAGGGGAGGAGCCATATTGCCGCAAACTGCGCGGGGCGCATCCAACGATTCGAATCGCAGCCGCAACGAGAGGACCAACGCCGGAAGTGGCGGCTGGTGGCCGGCGGGCCTGGGCCTGCGCCCGTGGGCCGCGCTGATGATCCTCGGGCTGGCGACGCTGGGCATGGCCGGGGCAATGTGGCTCACGAACCTCTATCGCGCCTTTGTTCTGCCCCAAACCGGTACGCCCCTCGTCTATAATCTGACCCTGCAAGTCATTCCCCATCCCTGGCGCGAAATCGGGGTCGGTAGTGTGGGCCTGGCGCTGACGCTGATCGGCTACTGGGGGCTGGCGCGGGCCGTGCGTGCGGCGAGTCGCAGTGGTCGCCCGGTGGGCCGACCGGCAGTGCTGGCTCCGTTGCGCCTGCAACCGCCGCGCGACGGCATTCGCGTCGTCTCGGTCGGCGGCGGCACCGGCCAGCCCACGGTGCTGCGCGGTTTCAAGCCGCACACCGACCATATCACTGCGGTGGTCACAGTGGCCGACGACGGTGGTTCGTCGGGCCGCTTGCGCCGCGACCTCGGCATCTTGCCGCCCGGCGACTTCCGCAACTGCCTCGTTGCCCTGTCGGATGTAGAGCCGTTGCTGGAAGAACTCTTCCAGTACCGCTTCGGCGCAGATAGCGGCGATTTGCAGGGCCACGCTTTCGGCAACCTGTTCCTGGTGGCGATGACCGGCGTAACCGGCGGCAACTTCGAGGCGGCGATCCGCGAATGTTCGCGTGTGCTGGCCGTGCGCGGCGACGTGCTGCCCTCGACGCTGGCCGATGTCACCTTGCACGCCGAACTCACCGACGGCACGATCATCTCCGGCGAGTCGGATCTGCCCAAAGGCAAAGCCGCCGTGCGGCGCGTCTTTCTCACGCCGGAGCAGCCGCACGGCTACCCTGATGCGGTGGCCGCGCTGCTCGATGCTGACCTGATCGTGCTGGGGCCAGGATCGCTCTACACCAGCGTCATCCCCAACCTGCTGGTGCCCGACATCGTGCGCGCTGTACGTTCGTCGCCGGCGGTCAAGGTCTATGTTTGCAACGTCGCCACCCAGCCCGGCGAAACTGACCAGTTTGGCGTGCTGGAACACGTTCAGGCGTTGCGTGAACACGTCGGGCCGGGCGTGTTCGACTATGTGCTGGTCAACGCCGACCTGACGGCGGCAGGGCAGATCCGCCCCGAATGGCAGGTGCAGCCGGTCGTGCTGCCGCCTGACCTGAGCTACCCCGGCGTGGAGTTTGTGCGCGCCGCAGTGGTCAACCCCGACAACCCGTTGCGCCACGACCCCGCGCGGCTGGCAACGGCGCTATTACAGTTGTATGAGGACAAGCGGGGGCGCGGCGCGGGACGCGCTAACGGCTACCTCTCCCAAGAAGCCCGGCAATAGGGCGCAATTCAACTAGCGAGGCGCGCGTGCCTCACACAAAGGAGTGTTAGACACATGGCGACACGAATTGGCATCAACGGCTTTGGCCGCATCGGGCGGCAGGTGTTCAAGGCGATGCAGGACGAGGAATACGGTGGCGAACTGGAAGTGGTCGCCATCAACGACCTGACCGATACGGCCACCCTGGCCCATCTGCTGAAATATGACAGCACCTATGGCCCCTACGACCCCGACGCGGAAATCGAAGCCGAAAGCGACAGCATCACCATCAACGGCCCCAACGGCGTGCAACGCCTGATGGTCACCGCCGAGCGTGATCCGGGCAAGCTGCCCTGGCGCGACCTCGGCGTAGACATCGTGATCGAGTCCACCGGCCGCTTCACCGACGGCGACAAAGCCGCCGCCCACCTCCAGGCGGGCGCGAAAAAGGTGATTATCAGCGCGCCGGCCAAAGGCGAGGACATCACCATCGTCATGGGCGTGAACGAAGGCAAATATGATCCCGACCGCCACAACATCATCTCCAACGCCTCCTGCACCACCAACTGCTTGGCCCCGGTCGCCAAAGTGGTGCTGGACAACTTCGGCATCGTGCGCGGCATGATGACCACGGTCCACTCCTACACCAACGATCAGGTGATCCTCGACTTCCCGCACAAAGACCTGCGCCGCGCCCGCGCCGCCGGCCTCAACATCATCCCGACGACCACCGGCGCGGCCAAAGCCCTGGCCCTGGTCATTCCCGAACTCAAAGGCAAGTTCGACGGCTTCTCGTTGCGCGTGCCCACGCCCACCGTCTCGATCATTGACTTTGTTGCCATCACCGAAAAGCCGGTCACGGTGGACACGGTGAACGCCGCGTTCATGGATGCCGCCGAGGGCGACCTGACCCAGGTGCTCGACTTCACGATGGAGCCACTGGTCTCAACCGACTTCAAGGGCGACCACCACTCGGCTATCGTAGACGGCCTCTCGACGATGGTCGTCGGCGACACCATGCTGAAAGTGATCGCCTGGTACGACAACGAGTGGGGCTACTCCTGCCGCGTCGCCGACCTCGCCCAGTACATCGCCGGCAAAGGCATCTAGTAGGGGCGAGTGGTCAGGGGTCTGGGGTCTGGGG
>JALYUO010000214.1 GCA_030853735.1 Chloroflexota bacterium | reverse complement strand
GTTCGCACCTGGGGGTGCGAACTCCTCTTGCTTAATTTCTAGATCATTATCTGAATGACTACCGATACAGGTGCATGAGAGCGGCTCCAGCCTTCGCTGGATATCGCCCCGTGCTTATTGGTGCTGGTGGGTCGCTGCCTGCACGGCGGCGGCGCTGATGTCGTAGAGCGCGGCATCCCAGACGGGCCGGCCGTGGCGTAGCACGATCACCTGGGGCGATTGGTGTGCCACGCCGAGTTGGTCGGCGATGCCGAGGGAGAGGGGCTGGTCGCTCACGTCGATCAGGTAGACGGCATCCGGCAGGCGCTCTAATTGGCGGCGGGCGGCGGCGCTGATGGGGCAGGCGAAATCGTGCTTGAATAGAATGACCGGCTCCTGCTGCGATTGGGTCAGCAGGTCGGCAAAGGCTTGCCTATCGTTGATGGGCGTGAAGGGCTTGGGCATGGTGCGGGTCGCTCCTTGTCGCGGTGCATGGCGCGCGGTTGTATGACCTCCTTAGCGGGCAAGAAGCGCGCCACCTGCGGCGCAAAAAGGCCGGGCAGTCACCCCGCTGCCCGGCGCATGAGTCCCGTTGTTGCCGAGCTAGGGAATGTACAGCACCGTGCCGGGTAGGATATAGTTCACGTTCCAGAGTTTGCCCTGGTTGGCGTTGTAGATGCGCCAGTAGTTGCAGTCGTAGTAGTACATACAGGCGATGCCCGATAGCGTTTCGGTGCTGGTGACGGTGTGGTAGCGCCCGGCGCTATAACCGCCGCCGCCCCCGCCGGCGCAACTGCCGGGCAGGGTGAGCCGCCAGCCGGGTAAGATGTAGCCGGGGCCGCCGATCCAACGGTTCGCCGCCCAGATGCAGCCCCAATCGTCGGCATTGCCGTAGGTCATGTACGCGATGCTCGATAGCGAGTCGCCGGCGCGCACGACATAGGTTGAGCCGGCCATTGCGGGCGGCCCACCGCCTTCAGCGCACCCCCCCGGTAGCCAGATCGTCCAGCCGGCCTGGATGTACGAGGCGTTGCCGATCCAGCGGTTCGCATCCCAGATGCAGGCCCACGCACCGACGTTGCCGTAGGTGTGATAGGCGATACTGGACAGCGACTCGCCCGGCTGCACCACATAGTAGTTGCCGGGCACCGCCGTGAGCGGGGCGGCGGTGACGGTGCCGCCGCCCACGACCAGGGCTGCCACGAGGCTGATCAGGGCCAAGACCATTTTCGCGCTGTGCATTTTGCGTCTCCTCTCCAACATTAGGAGTCGCGGTTGGGTGTATACCGCCGGCTCCACGAGTAACGCGCCAGGGTCAGCTTCTGCACAGCATACAACGTGCCACTATTCCATTGTTCTACTACAAGAGTTAGGAGATAGTGTCCACACCAGTACAAATGTACGATTATGGCGTATCGCTGATCAGGGCGCGCAAGGCGGCCGGGTCTTCGGCATAGAGTTCGGTGTAGCCGCAGTCGGCACAGGTGAGCGCGGCGCAGGTGACGGTCGGCATATCGCCGGTCCAGGTGGGGACGCTGTGGCGGGGCGCGAGTTCTACGCCGACGGTGCGATTGTTGCCGCCCTTTTTGGCCCAGGCGCGGGTTTCAAGCAGCGGTCCCTGGCAGCGCAGGCAGCGCACATCGCCCCGGCTGCCCGGCGCATCAGTATGGGAGGTGGTGTAGTTGCCGGGCGGCTGCTCAACGGCAGTGTCCAGGCGGCGGGTGGGTTGGTCCATGGGAGGTCTCCTTTGCTGCGCGTAGGCTGCCTAGATACGTGGGCGCACTTGCACCCATATCCTCGGCTCTCTGTCTAGTTATACGCCGATCCGATGGCCGGTGTTGCAACGGTTACGCGCCGCCGGCGGGTTCACTCGTCCACCACCCGCACGCCGGGCCAGCGGGCGCGGATACGCTTGGTTGCGAGGCGTGCGTGAAATTGGGCTAGGCTCACGCGGCGCGGGTTGCGGCGCACGATGCCGTTCAGCAGATCCGTCAGGCCGCAGGGCGCGACGATATGCAGACTGTCATCCGGCAGCAGGCGCACGGCCACGCTAGTGGCGGTTTCCGGCCAGGTGCCCACGCCGTCGGCGCTTGATTGCAAAGGGGCCGGGGGATCACCGCCATAGCTATCGGCATACCAACAATGGACGGCGGCTTGGTTGGTCGCCTCCCACGGCACATCGGGGCGCAGGGCGCGCAAGGCCGCCGTCACCGCGGCATCTCCAGCGGGGGTCAGGTCGGTGGGATCGAAAAAGGCGAGGTCCACATCCGCCGGTGGGGTGCGCGTCGCCGCGCCAAATAAGCTGTCCCAGACGCAGTTCCGCAGTGCGCCCGCGCCGATCAACCAATCAGGCGCATTCACCGTGCGCGCCGCCGCCAACACGCCCCACAGCCACCGGTCGGCGCGGATGATGCGGGTTAGTGCGGCTGCGTCAGTTGTCTCCACAGACACTCCCAGCGTAAAGCGCAATGCCTACACCGTAACTCAGAATTCAGAACTCAACGGCTACAAGTCGCGGCGGCTGAACGACCACATGGCGAGGGCCAGCAAAACCAGCACATAGCCGATGGCATAGGTCACGATGCTGGGATTGGGCACCGAAATGGCCGAAAAGGGCGTGTTGCCGCCCAGCCGGCGCAGGGATTCGGGTTCGAGCAGAAACGCGATGCGCCGCCAGATCGTCTCCACCGGCATGATCCAACTGGGCAGCTGACCCAAGCGGATGGCGCTTTGCGCGTTCAGGCCGGGCAGCGAGGCGATTTGCTCCACCCACGAGCCGATAAAAGCTAGGCCATAGAGCATGAACAGGGTGATGCCGTTCGCCAGGGTGGACACGCGCGTGCCGAGCAACAGCGACAGCGACAGCAAGGCCAGGGCTTCGAGGGTGAACAAAGCAAACGCGGTCCAGGCGTTGGGCGGGTCAAAGCCCAGGATCACATGGACCGTGCCCAGCACGCCGCCGGTCAGCAGGCTGATATAGACGATCAGCATGGCCGCATAGCCCAGCCATTTGCCCAGCACCACCTGCCAGCGTGCTATCGGCTTGGTGACGATGGTCTGGATCGTGTGCGAACTGATCTCGCCCGAAATCGCGTCAATAGCCGCCATGATCGAGAGCATGATGGTCAGAAAATGGACCACGTAGAGGCCGGCCAGCACCAGGAAGCTGCCGGCGAACAGCACCAGTTGCCCACCCGCGCCGATGTTGATGCGCGGGCGCGACTCGTTAAGGATGAACTCCACGCCGAGGGCAAAGAGGGCGATAAAGGCCACGCCTAACAGCAGGGCGATGATAACCACCCAGCGCCGCCACGCTTCGTGGAAGGTGAGCCAAGTGATCGTTGCCACGTTTCTCATTGGCCGCTATCCTCCGCGCCGACAATTTCGAGAAACACCTGCTCCAACGAAGGGCGGTGGGGGGTGAGCGCATAGAGGCGTGCGCCGCTCGCCAGGGTGCGTTCGGCGATCAGCGGCAGCACGGCCTCATCGGTCAGCGTCAGCGTCAGCGTTTCGCCGCCGTGCAGCGGAGTGGCGAGTGCGGCTTCTGCGCCCACTTCCGTGTCGCCGCCGGCGGGGCGGCGTTCCAGTGGCAGGGCATCGAGCGCCGCCAACAAGGCCGGTGTCACCGCGTCTACGTGCAAGGCGACGCGCAGGCGGCCCGCTTCGAGTTCGTGCAGGGGCAGCGTCCGCAACACGCGCCCGTTCTTGATGAAGGCTACGCGGTCACACGTCGCTTCGACCTCGCCCAGCAGGTGCGAATTGAGGAAGACGGTAGTGCCGCCCGCTTTGAGATCGTGGATGATGGCGCGCACAAGGCGGCGACCCAGCGGATCGAGCGCCGAGGTCGGTTCGTCGAGAAAGACCAGTGCGGGCCGGTTGAGCAGCGCCTGGGCCAGGCCGATGCGCTGGATCATGCCTTTGGAGAAGCCGGCGATAGGCCGCCGCGCTTGGTCGGCCAGGCCCACCTGCTCTAATAGTTCGGGGATGCGCCGGACGGTGGTCGCGTGGTCCATGCCGTAGAGCCGGCTGTGCAGCGCCAGCAGCTCGGTGGCGGTCATCCAGGTATGGAAGCGGAAGTGTTCAGGCAGGAAGCCGATGCGGGCCATCGTGGCGCGGTGGCCGGGCCGCTGCCCCAGCACGCGCGCCGCGCCGCCCGTGGGCCGCACCAGCCCCAACAGCATCTTGACCGCCGTGCTTTTGCCCGCGCCGTTCGGCCCCAGGAAGCCGAACACCTCGCCCGGCGGCACCGTCAGCGTCAAATCGGCCACCGCGACTTTGCGCCGGTATTGCTTCTGTAGCCCGGTTGTTTCGATCACCCAGTCCGCCATGCGGCCCTCCCTCTGTGTACCCTGCTCAGTATAAGCGGCCCCTTATGCCGTTGTCCAGCACTCAGGTGTAACATGACCGGATTTCACCACAAAGGCACAAAGCACACAAAGATCAATAGAATTAGAAACTTTGTGTGCTTTGTGCCTTTGTGGTGAAGAATTAACGGCATCGGCCTTGCATCCCACAGCCCGATGCCGTATAATAACTGCTTGTGACCGGCATTTGCCGCAGCACAACCACCCGATCTTGGCAGTAGGGGAAGTTTTCAACATGGTGCGCGCTTGCGCCCGTCCCCTGACGGCCCTCAGTCGAGCCTGTAGCGTCGGCGCTATGGGCGTTCGGAAAGGAACACGGCACTATGCCGAAAATGAAGACCCACAAAGGGGCAGCGCGCCGGTTTAAGGTCACCGGCTCTGGTGTCATCATGCGTACCAAAGGCATGAAGAGCCACTTCCGCCGCCGCAAGTCGAGCCGCGTCAAGCAGGCGTTTGACCGGATGTTGCCGCTGCACCCGTCGCAGGTGCCGCGCGTCAAGCGGTTGATCCCCTACGGGATTGACTAAGCGGCGCTAGGCGGGCGACCCCGCCGGCCCTGTGGTGAGTACCATGCGGTACTCGTGTGTTTCAGTGTAGCAAGGAGAACGGTAACAATGCCTCGCGTAAAACGTGGGATGACCGCGCACCGCCGCCACAAACGAGTGTTGGCGATGGTCAAAGGTCACATGACGAGCCGCGGTCACCTCTATAAGATGGCGCATCAGGAGATGATGAAGTCGCTGATGTATGCCTATCGGGACCGCCGTTCCCGCAAGCGCGATATGCGCCGCTTGTGGATCATCCGTATCAATGCCGCCGCGCGCGAAAACGGGCTGCCCTACAACCGCTTCATCAACGGCGTGAACAACCTCGGCTTGGGCCTCGACCGTAAGGTGTTGGCTGATATGGCGGTCAACGATCCGCACGCTTTCTCGGTCATCGTGGCCCGCGTCAAGGGTGAACCGGACCCCGTGAAGCAAGCGCCGGTGGTGGCCGCCGCCCCGGTCACGACCCCGACTGCTGCGCCTGCTGCGCCGGAGGATACGGCTGCCGCCACCGCCACCTTCGCACCTAGCGCGACGGCTGTGGCTGAGGCGGATGCGCCGGATACGACCATCGCCGAGCAGGAAGCCGACGCTGCGGCTGCACCTCTGGACGAGGCGGGCACCAACGACCAGGAAGACGGCAAGTAAGACAATCCGCCGCAAGACAGCAACCGCTAGTTCGATTGCGGATTGCGGATTGCGGAATTGAATACGACGGGTAATTTGTGGGGGTACGGTGAGCCGTATCCCCACGTTTTTGTTAGCAGGAGAGGGGGTATAGATGATGGATCTGATCACGAGCGCGGCCAATCCGACGATCCGGCGGGTGCGGGCGCTGGGGACGGCGGCTCCGCAGGCGCGACGCGCAGCACGGGCCTTTGTGGTGGAGGGCGTGCGAGCGGTGGAGGAGGCGCTGGACGGCGGCGCGCAGCCCAGCTTGGTACTGTACGACTCCGCCGCGCTAGGCAGCACACCACGCGGCAGTGCCTTGCTGGAACGCCTCCTGCGGCTGCCGGTGGCGCAGCCCGCGAGTCGGGCGGCCATCTTTGCTGCCGCCGAGACGGTGCAGCCGCAGGGCGTGCTGGCGGTCTTTCCCCAGCCGGACTGGGCCGTGCCTGTCGTCACTGCCGCGCCGCCGCTGGTGCTGATCTGCGACAGCCTGCGCGATCCCGGCAATCTGGGCACGATCTTGCGCGGGGCTGAGGCGGCGGGCGTGACCGGTTGCTGGCTCACACCCGACTGCGTAGATCTCTATAACCCCAAAGTGGTGCGCGCCGGGGTGGGGGTCCACTTTCGCTTGCCGACCTACTCTGATCAGGAGTGGCCGGCGATCCGCGCCGCGTTGGCCGACCTCGGTGTAGGCACCGTGGCCGCGCTGGACATGGCGGGCGAACTGCCCTATTACGCCGCCGACTGGCAGCCTGCCGCCGCGCTGATCGTGGGCAACGAGGCGCACGGCCTCAGCCCTGCCGCGCTGGCCGCCGCCACCCAGCGCGTCGCGATCCCAATGCGCGGCAGCACCGAGTCGCTGAATGCGGCGATGGCGACGAGTGTGGTGCTGTTCGAGGCGTTGCGGCAGCGCAGCGTGGGGCGTGAAACGTGAAACGTGAAACCTACGACGTGATTCCGCTTGTGCTGCCTGTCATTTTGAGCGTAGCGCAGAATCCGCCGCTACGGAACGGACGACAACACGGAGACACGGAGACACGGAGGTTTTGCTGGTCGGGCGGGCTTATTCATGCGGTACAGCGAAAGAAGCCTGTCATTCTGAACGCAGTGAAGAATCGGCTGCTATGCCACTTGGCCTGATGAAGGCGACCCATTTCACGCAGAGTACGCCTGTGGGTAAGTGTGTACGCACCCCGACAGATTCTTCACTGCGTTCAGAATGACAGGCTTCTTTCGCCACCTATCGTCATAGCCTGAATCGTGACTCACGTATTACGCAATACGCAATACGCAACACGCCTTACGGCAAGCTACAGCCGTCGAAGCCCGCAGTCAGGCCGGTGTTGAAGGCTTGCACCCGTTCGTCGGGGTTGCCGTGATGATGGGGATTGGTGACGGCAAGATCATCGCCGGCGGAGTAGAGGGCCGCCGTTGCCGCTTGGAGGTCGCCGGTGTGTAGCGCGCCGATGGCTTGGACGTGGCGCACGTAGACCCCGGCGAAGCAATCGGCCTGTAGCTCAATCTCCGCGCCGTAGTACGCGCTTTCGTCAATATTCAGATTGCGCTGCACCACATGGCCCCACTCATGCGCCAGGATCACGACCGGCGCAAAGTTGCCGTAATCGTGGGCCTCGCTGTTGAACAGGGCGAGGTCGTAGTAAACCTTGTTGTCTGAGTCGCAGTAAAAGGCATTATCGAGTGGGGCGCGGCCACAGCCGGTGCGGATGCGAGTGGCGTAGCTCTGGAACGTGGCCGGTCCGTAGAACGTCAGCCCACTGGCCGCGAAAGAGACGCGCCAGAAGCTGTTGATGCTATCCCCGGCGGATTTCACTATATCTTGCAGCGTTGTGCCTTCGTGAAAGGTCAGGTGCTTGCTTGCCAGCAGCGTACCTTTGCTGCTGCGGAAGGCCAGATCCACCGTGACCGCCGCGTCAGTCGCCACCCCGGTCAGGCGATAGCTACAGTGGGCGAGACCGCTACTGCTGGTCGTGGCGCTGCACGTCGCCGCGCCGCCCGGTAAGTGCCAGGTGGCTGTGAGCCGGGCACCGCTGACCCCTTTACCGCCGCTGCGGAGCGTGCCGGACACGGTGGGGCTGGTGCCGGTGCGCGGCGCAAGCGGGGCGATGGTCGCGGTCGCAGTATACGAAGCCGCCAGGGGAGCCGCCGCTGCCGGGGTCGCTGTCCAGCCGACAAACAGGCTCAAGAACAGCAGTACCGCCATCACTCGTCGCATCGTCAGGTCTCCTCTAGGAAATACTGTTGCGCTAGGCTAAGGGCCGGCATGGTCGTTGTTACCAGTACACCACTGCCTTTAATATACGCATGGGATCGTAGCCCAGTTGCGTGTAAAGGCAGCTATTTTGTCGAGCTAGGGTAGCAATCGCGCTACCGCGCCGTTTCATAAGGTGAGCAGCACGCAGCCTATGCGGCGGCAGGTCTCCGGCGAATTGGACAAACATTGAACGGACATTTACAATCCATTATGGATGCCCTTGACGTAATTTTGTCGGGACTGTAAATCTGTTCAGTAGGAGAGAGGGAGCGCGGGGTATGCACGTCTTAATCGCCGGTGGCGGCTTGGCTGGGCTGGCGGCCGCCAAGTATTTGACGGATGCGGGGCATCGCGTGACGCTGCTGGAGAAGCGCGCCTATGCCGGGGGCAAAGTGTCGTCGTGGCAAGATGCCGACGGTGATTGGCTGGAAAGCGGCCTGCACGTCTTTTTCGGCGCGTATCGTAACCTGCACCGGCTGTTCCGCGAAACCGGCCTGGACGCGAACTTAGCGTGGAAGGCGCATGAGATGACCTTTTCGCGGCCTGGTGGCTGGCTGTCGCCGCTCAAGTTCGCGCAAGGGCTGCCGGCTCCGTTGCATGGCCTGATCGCTATTGGGCGCAATCGGGGCGTGCTGACATGGCCCGACAAGATGCGCGTCGGCGGCGGGCTGCTCTGGCCGATCTTGGGCAATCAGGCGTGGATTGACGCGCAAGACGGCTACACCTACGCCGACTGGCACCTGCGTCACGGCATGGGCCGGCGGGCATTGGGCGACTTTTTCGACACGATGGCCCTGGCGCTCAATTTCGACACAACCGAGCGGGTGAGCGCCAAACTGGTGCTCACTGTGCTGTCGCATTTCGCCAAAGAGACCGATGCCTCGCGGGTCGCTTTCCTCGACGGTACGCCCCAGTTGCGCCTGTTTGCGCCGTTCCTGAGCTATCTGGCGGCGCGGGGCGTGCGCTTCATCCCCAACGCCAAAGTCGCAGCGGTTGAATATGATGCGGCGACCGCCCAGGTGAGCGGTTTCCGCTTGACCGACGGCGCGCGGCTGACCGCCGATTGCTACATTTCGGCCATGCCGGTGCATAATCTCTGGCAGACGTTGCCGCCGGCCTTGCGCGAGCGCGCGCCGTTCACCAACTTGCGTCATTTGCACGGCCAGCCGGTAATGACGGTACAATTGTACTTCGACCGCCCGGTGATCCCGGTGGACAACCTGATCTTCAGCAGCGGCACGCATCTGTCGGTCTATGCCGAACTGAGCCGCTGCGCGCCGGGCTTGGCCGAAGGCCCGACGGGCCGGCACATGGTCGAAATGGTGGTGGCTCCCGCTGCGGCATGGTATAAGCTGCCCGCTGAGGAAGTGATTCGCCGCACCCTGGTGGAGTTCACCCGGCTCCATCCGCAGGCGGCCCAAGCCCATTTGCTCAAAAGCACGCTGGTGCGGATTCCCCAATCGGTCTACCGGGCGCACCCCGGTCACGATGCCTACCGGCCCGACCAAGCCATCGGTATCGCCAACTTCTTTTTGTGCGGGGACTACACGCGCCAGGAGTATTTAGCGAGCATGGAAGGAGCAGTGCTGAGTGGCAAACGAGTTGCAGATCGAATCCTGGCCGGAGTTTGGCAGGGAAGCGGAGGGTTGGGCGACACCGGCCCTGGTACGACGCACCGCTACGAGCTGGCCGGTTGAGTTGCCGCTGCCGGCCGGCAGTGAACGCTGGGCTGACCGCGCCATAGCCGCCCGTCTGGGCCTGCCCTGTGACGACGACGATGCACCGCGCCTACCTCCGGCACTGTTGGCCCATCTGCACGACCAGGAGACGGCCCCGGTGACGGATCCACCGCCGCACCTGCGCCCGGCCTATGATGCCTGCACTACGATCATCAAGACCCATTCGGCCAGCTTTTATTTTAGCGCCGGCCTCTTGCCGCCGCCCAAACGCCATGCGGTGCTGGCGCTCTATGCGTTTTGCCGTCTCAGCGATGAACTGGTGGACAGCGCCCCAGCGCGCGGGCTGGCTCCACCGGATACAGAGCGTGACCTAGCTGATTGGGCGGCCCGCTGCCGACCCATTGCGCCCCACGCGGCGGAAGCCGAGCCGGTGGTGTTGGCCTGGGCCGACACGCGCCGCCGCTTCCGCATCCCGCAGGCGCTGGCCGACGAACTGCTGGCTGGAGTGAGTATGGACATTCATCTGTCGCGCTATGCGACCTGGGCCGACCTCTGGATCTATTGCTATCGCGTCGCCTCGACGGTGGGGCAAATGAGTATGCACATCACCGGCGCGGTTCACGGGCAGGCCGCCAATTATGCGATCCGCCTCGGTGTGGCGTTGCAACTGACCAACATCCTGCGCGATGTGGGCGAGGATGCGCGGCAGGGTCGCATCTATCTGCCATTAGCTGACTTGGCCCGCTTCGGCTATACGCCCGACGAGCTGTGCGCCGGGAGGATCAACGACCGTTTCGTGGCCCTCATGCAGTTCGAGATCGCCCGCGCCCGCGCCCTCTACGATCAAGCCTGGCCCGGCATCGCCATGCTGGCCCGCGACAGCCGCCTCGCGGTCGGCGCAGCCGCCACGGTCTACCGCGCCATCCTAGACCGCATCGAGGCCAACGGCTATGACGTGTTCACCCGTCGTGCCCGCGTCTCCAACCGCGCCAAGCTGGCCCTGTTACCGCAGGTGTGGTGGCAAGTGCAACGGATGTGAGCCGTGGGCGGTGGGCGGTGGGCCGTGTAGGAGGGGGCTGTGTCCCCCGACAGGGGGGCTGTGTCCCCCGACAGAGCGGCGGGTAGGAGGGGGTTCCACCCCACGACGGCTGCCTGGAGATCCCGCCGCCGGTTGCTGCCCCGTTTGGGCGAGATCGCGCTACAGGCCACGGTCGCGGGGTGGAACCCCCTCCTACAGTCCGCGAAAAGGAGCAAGTGTGCAAGAGGTACTCATTGTTGGCGGCGGGTTAGCCGGATTGGCGACAGCGGTAGACCTCGTGGATGCCGGGCTGCGACCCATCGTGTTGGAGAAGCGGGCCGTGCTGGGCGGCAAGGTGTCGTCGTGGCGCGATGCGGACGGTGATGCGGTGGAGAGCGGGCTGCATATTTTCTTCGGCTCGTATACCCACCTGCTGGCGATGATGCGGCGGGTGGGCGCGTATGACAATATTGCCTGGAAAGCGCATACGATCCATGTGGTGCAGCGCGGCGGCAAAGTCGGCACGTTCCGCTTCCCGCCGTGGCCCGCGCCGTTCAACGGCATGGTCGCCTTCGGCACGACCGACCTGTTCACCCTGCGCGAAAAGCTGACCAATATGCGCGCCCTGATCCGCCCGTGGTTGATGAGCCTGCGCGCCATCCAACGGTGGGATCGGCTGTCGTATGCCCAGTGGCACCGCAAGTACGGCATCGCGTCAGGGGTGCTGGACAAATGGTGGAACCCGATTGCGCTTTCGATGGGCTTCCTGCCCGCCGCCGAAATGTCGGCCCGGCCCATGACCACCGTGTTCCACCACTTCGCGCGCTCCGGCACCGCCTCGCGGGTCGGCTTCCTGGACGGCGCACCGGGCGACCGCCTGCACCAGCCTTTCGTGGACTACATCACGCAGCGCGGCGGGCGGGTGGAAACCGACAGCAAAGTGACCGGCGTGGAACTCGGCCCTGACGGGCAGGTGGCAGGCTTACGCATGAGCGACGGTAGCCTGCGAACGGCGGATGCCTATGTGCTGGCCGCGCCGCTCCATTCGACGCGCCGGCTGCTGCCCGCCGCGCTGCGCCGCTATCCGCAGTTCGATGGGCTGTGGCGGCTTAAAAGCACGCCGGTGATGAACGTGCAGCTCTGGTTTGACCGCCGCGTGTCCACGGCGGATAACCTGTTTTTCACCGCCGATGCGCCGTTCTCGGTGTTCGCCGATCTGGCCGTGGTCGCGCCGCAGGAATATGGGCGGCATGGTGGGTCGTTGGTCTCGCTGGCGGTGGCTCCCGCTGCCCCGATCTGGGGTGAGAGCGACGACGCGATTATTGAACGCTGCCGCGCCGCGTTGGCCGATCTGTGGCCGGCGAGCGCCACCGCGCAGGTACTGAAAGCGACGCTGGTTCGCATTCCCAACTCGATCTACCGCGAAAGCCCCGGCAGCGACCGCTACCGTCCGGCCCAACGCACGCCGGTGGCTAATCTGTTTCTGGCCGGCGACTACACGCAGCAAGACTATATGGCAAGCATGGAAGGCGCGGTGCGCTCCGGTCAACTGGCGGCCCGCGCCTTGCTGGAGAGTCGGCAACCCGCCTACGCGGCGCGATCCGTGGCGCAGCCGGTCGGCGCAGGAGTCTAAACAATGGCAACGCAAACCTTAGGATACGCGCGGTCCCGTCCTGCGGGAGTGCAATATAGCGGCTGGACTTGGCTGGTGCTGGGCGTGCTGCTGGTGGGGCCGCTAGTCGGGCCAGTGTTTCAGCAGATCGGCTGGCCGGTGCTGGCCTGGGTCAACTGGCCGCTCTATCTGATGGGCGACAATGCTTGCCCGCAGCCTGATCTGACGCTGAAAGTGTTTGGCTACCCGATGCTGGTCTGTTCGCGCTGTTGGGCCGGGGTGTTCGGGTTGTGGACGGTGCTGCTGGCTTACAAAGTGAGCGGCGGCATCGGTCCCTGGCGCACTTGGCTGCGGCTGCCCGAACTGGCCCGCGTGAGCGTGGCCCTGCTGGCCTTCGGTCCGTGGACCCTGGACATCATCGCCGCCGATCAGGGTTGGTGGATCAGCGGCCAAGCGATGCTGATCCTCAGCGGGATGCTGGGTGGCCTCGGCGCGGGCGCGCTGTTGCTGCCGTTTGCCACGCGGCGGGCGGACCGGCCACGAATGGGGTCACGAATACACGAATAGATCGGGGCGGCGGGGGCAGATGGTAGGAGGCGGTGCCACCCGGCGCTGCCTCCTTACCGCAATCTTGCCGTTAGGCCATCATACCTAGCGGGAAAACGGGTGCTAAGTCTGGCAGCGCCGGGTGGCACCGCCTCCTACCATCTGCCCCCGCCGCCCCGATCTATTCGTGTATTCGTGACCCCATTCGTGGCCGGTCCGCCCGCCGCGTGGCA
>JALYUO010000211.1 GCA_030853735.1 Chloroflexota bacterium | reverse complement strand
CCACGACGGGCGTGCAGGGCGCGTTTATCGCCCGTGGCGCGATGGGCAATCCCTGGATCTTCCGCCGCGCGGTTTATGCGCCGACGTTGCGCGAACTGGTAGCGGTGGTGCGCGAGCAGGCGCAGTTGGCGGTAGCGATCAAGCAGGAGCATGGCTTGGTGGAGATGCGGAAGCACCTGGGCTGGTATTTGCGCGGCTTTGATGGGGCGCGGGAGGTTCGCAGCCGGGCCAATATGGTGCAGAGCCTGGACGATATTGAGGCGATGTTGGCCTGCGTGCTGGCGGTGGCCGATGGGGATAGCCTGCGCCCGCTCGCCCCGGTCTTCCCGGTCGCGGCTTGATTTGATCCGCGAAGGGCCGCGAAGACGCGCGAAGACGACGGGTTTTGATCCACGAAGGACACGAAGGGGTGCGAACATAGCGAGTGTTTTGCCTATCTTGTAGGTTTTCCCGACCAACCATAGTCACTCGGTAAAAATGCTAATCTCTGTGCGTTGATCTTGGACTGCATATCGGCAGAATTGCGGATGGTGGCGGCAGGGAATTGAGGTATGCTGGGGTCATGTTTAAACTGCATTTGCTCCGCCGCACGCCAACCTCCGCCCCTTTGCCCGCAGGCGGTGATCATGTGCCGGCGAAGGGCCGCATAGCGAAGGGCCGCATGGTGGCGCGGATGCGCGTGGCGCGTTGGGCGCTGCGGGTGATTTTTCGCCTAGTGTGGCGGGTGCGGGTGACGGGCTTGGCCCGCTTGCCGGCGGGGCCGTGTATTTTGTGCCCCAATCATCTGGGCTGGACGGATGCGTTTTTGGTGCTGCAAGCCTTGCCGCCGGCTCCGCCCGTCGCCGTGGTGGGGGAGAGCGCGGGGGTGTTGCGCGATCCGTTGCGCCTGTGGTTGGCCCGCACTTTCCCGATCATGGTGCCCCTTGACCGGCGCAAACCGGCCGAAGCGTTGCGCCGGATGCACGCGACGCTGGCGCAAGGCCGGTCGTTGATCCTGTTCCCTGAAGGAAACTTAGGCACGACGGAGGGCGCACTGCTGCCGTTGCAGGCGGGCGCGGCGCATCTTAGCGTGCATACTGGGCTGCCGCTAGTGCCGGTCGGCTTGACGGGCACGCACGAACTTTGGCTGCGGCGCACGCTGACGGTTCGCATTGGGGTGCCGCTGTATCCCGACCTCTCCCCCCACCCCTCTCCTAAAGGGCGAGGGGAGTCAGGCGGCGGCGACCTAACCCCCCAACCCCCTTCCCTACGAAGGAAGGGGGAGCATGGCGGCGACGACCTCATCGCCGGCCGCTCTCCTAAAGGGAGAGGGGAGCTAGACGGCGACGACCTCTCCCCCAACCCCTCTTCTAAAGGGAGAGGGGAGCTAGACGGCGACGACCTCATCGCCGGCCGCTCTGTAGTTAAGTCGTCGCGGGAGCAGACGACGGCGTTGACGGCGGCGCTGACGGTGGCGCTGCGCGACTTGCTGCCGGGCGATAGGGCGCGCGCCCGGTGGAAGCCGCTGGCGCGGTGGCTGACGGATCTGTTTTAGCCGGCTGGTAACAACACTGTACCTGTTCCGTCTAGTGAGGCGTTGTGTCGCCGCCGGCCACGGTCGCGGGGCGGAGCCGCCCTCCTACAGTCCGACAGTCCCCGCCGCAGGTGCCTAACGGCTGACCCTTGACCCCTGACCCCTGACCCCTAATTCCTTTACACAGATAAAACTGTGAAAACATTGACAACGCCGCTGAAAAAGCCTATAATAGAGAGGTTAGGACAGATGCGTTAAAGGGAGCAATGGGCCGGTCTGCCGAGGGGTCTGTTGTTCGGCAATTTAGGGGGCAGAGAGGTATAAACATGACCATAACCACTGATGTGCTGCATAGTACCACCGAAACCGGCGGGCTGGAAGGCTATAAGTATGGCTTTCATATGCCGGAAGCCGAAGTGTTCCGCGCCAAGCGCGGCTTGAGCCGCGAAGTCGTCGCCGAAATCTCGGAACGCAAGGGTGAGCCGACCTGGATGC
>JALYUO010000203.1 GCA_030853735.1 Chloroflexota bacterium | reverse complement strand
GACGGGGAGGCGGCTGCGGGCACGGGGTGCGCCGGCGGGCCGCTAACGGCTCCAGCATAGGCGGCTGCCGTGGCCCCTAGACCGTAAGCGGGCGATCCCCGCCGGCGGCTACCTAGCCCGAATCTCTCCCACCTATCGTATGACGGATCAGGGTTCGCGGGGCGGCGCTGGATCGCAGCCCGACCAGGGCCGCCGCCCCCTGCCTCTCCGTCCGCGCCATCAGAACGGGCGGGCGGCACCCCCCTCAGGAAGCCGAATCCCGCGCCGCCTCGGCCGCCGCGCGGACGGTCTGCCAGGCGCGCGCCACCACCGGGCCAAGTTGCTGGGCCCAGCCGTCGACCTCCGCCCAGTCGATCTGCGGGGGGGTCCGGCGCAGATCCGATAAGACCAGATTCAGGCAATCGCGCAACTGGCGCTCGCTCTCGCCCATGGCATACCAGCGCAACTTCTGGATCAGCAGATCGGTGGGCGTGTAGACGCTCGCCTGCCGGCCTTCGAGAACCTCCACGGCGACCCGCCGGGCCAGCGCGGTCTGCTGCGCGGGATCATTGCGCCGCAGCGGAAACAGATCCACCTTCAACCCGGTGTGCATATCGACAAAGGAATACATCCCCAGGCTCGGTGTGTTGCGCCCCCCGAACGCGGCGCGCATGGCGCCGGGATCGAGGAAAAAACGGTCGGCGGGAAAGTAGCGGCAGAACTCCGCCACCCGCTCGCCGGGTAGATCGACCACAATATCGATATCGTGGGTCATGCGCGGTTGCGCCCAGACCGCGAGGGCCATGCTGCCGCCGATCATGTAGGGGATGTCCATCGTCTCCAGCGCGGCTACGACCTGGGCCAGCAGATCCGCTTCGTCACTCATGGGGAGGGTCCTCCCGCACGCCGGCCAGCTCCTGCAACACCAGCGCCGTGATCTCCGCCGCCGTCGCCGCTGGATGGTCGGCGCGCAGGCGACGGCGCAACTGCTCCATAAAGCTGTGGCGCAACCGGAAGAGTTGGGCCACTTTGCGCGCCGGCGGCATCCCTGCGTAGACCCCGATCTGCTGCCAGTCGGACGGATGCCAGCCGACCTGCCGGAGCAGTCGGGCCGCCTGACGGCGGGCCTCGGTGGTGGGGTCGGGTAGATAATAGCCGGCCAGGCCGGCCGCCCGGCTATAGCGTACCGGCACCCCAGCGGCCCGCAGGGCCTGCAGATCCGCGTGCAGGGTGTAGGCGGGCCGGGTGCCGTAACAGCCGCGGCCGGCCCGTGCTTCCACGGCGGCAATGAGCGGGGCGGCCGCCAGCGGGCCGGGGGCGCGGGTCAGAACCTGGGCGGTCGCCCACTGGCGGCCGCCCCGCCGAGTCTGGTCCAATAGGCGGGCGGCCCACGCGGGGGACTCCAGCCGGGCGGGCGACGCGAGGGCCGTCGTTGTACGATCCATCTCCATACTCCTATTATAGCAGGTAAGTGAGTGTAAAACAACTCATTTACTCGATGGCTGGTGATCCCGCGCCTGCTGGACGATACTGGGGTCGCCGTCCTACGTGGGGCACGCTGCCGCCCACCCTGGCCCTAGGGGGTGCCGAAGCGAGCCACCTGGGGCGGGGATCGGGGGGAATGGGCAGCGTAGCGCGTAGGCGACCGGCGGGGGTAGCTGCGCGGGGTGAGCTATTCCAGCACCGGCGGGGGTAGCTGCGCGGGGTGAGCTATTCCCGCACCGGCCAGGGCACCGCGCCGCCGGCCACGGTCTACCCACCCCCCAGGCGATCCCCGGCCCCGCTAACGAGCGCGTGGCCTAGCCCGCTGCCGGCCCGCTCCGCGCGGAGCAAAGGGCCGTTAGTTAGGCGCGGGCAGCGGGGACCGTGCTTGGGACTCTATCTGCCGGGTCGTCTGGCCCGGCCCCCGCTGCTCCCAGCGTAGACGGTGCAGCGGATCGGATCTGGGCGGATACCAAACATGAGGGTGCCGGGGAGCCACGCCCAGCCGTAAGCGGCCACTCCAACGGTTGGCGGCAGCATACGGCCCCCGTTCCTGGTCGGCCCCGCGTGCCTCTGCCGTTCGCTCGTGTCCTACTCAGTTTACTATTCCGTTTTCTCAGCACCTTTTCCCCCGTCGCATTCCCACTCCGTGTTAAGGGAACCGCAACTTGGCGGTGAAATGGATCTACTGCTTGTCATAGTAATTCCATAGGCTGTAGTAGTGAAAAGCGCAGTCTTGGGCGCTGCCGAATTCTATTATTTGGCCCGGTCCTGCGGGCCGGAACCAGGGCCGCATCCCTTGACACGTCCCCTATACTAGAGAAAACAGCCGACAGAAGGGGCTCTTCTGTCGGGTGAATCACACCAGCCGCGACAAGGCGGGTGCCTGGCCGCCTACCCGTAGACGGGGCAGATCGGCGCGAAAACAGCATACGGAAGGAACGGCGACCTTGTGACGGAAGCGTTGCCCGTACCCGACAGCCTCGCCGCTTGGATGGCGTACTACCAGCGCCAGGTGGGGGGAGGCACGCGCCCGCCCGCAGCCGCCGCCAAGATCGCGCTGCATCTCGGGCGCTTCCATACGTACTTCACAGCCACCTACGGGCATGACCGGCTCTCGGCGTGCGTGCGCCGTGATGTACTCGGCTGGCAAGCACACCTGCGTGCCCAGCCACTCGCCCCGGCGACGGTCAACAATCACCTCGCCTCCCTGACCGCCTTCACCGCCTGGGTCGCGGCCCAGGCACCAGCGCTGTTTGCCACCGGCAATCCCGCCACCCAGATCGCCGAACTCGGCCTGGGGCCGCTCGAACCCCGCGCCCTCACCGCCGCCCAGGTGCGCGCGCTGAAAAGCGTCTGCGACCGCCTGCCGCGCTTCCACCAGTTACGCGGGCAGCGCTGGGCCGGTGCGCCCACTGCGCCGGCGCACCATTATGCCCGCCCCTGGCGCGACCGCGCCATCGTCTTTGTGCTGCTCTCCACCGGCCTGCGCCGCGAAGAACTCACCCGGCTCGATCTTAACCAGGTGGAACCCTACACACCGACGGCCTTGCAGGCGGTCCATCGCGCCCGCATCAAGGCCGTACGGGGCAAAGGCAACACCGAGCGCGTAGTGTTTCTGTCTGCCGATGCGCGCGCCGCCCTGGCCGACT
>JALYUO010000175.1 GCA_030853735.1 Chloroflexota bacterium | reverse complement strand
CACCAGGCCGACCGCCGGCGGCACGCTGCGACAGAGCGCCGCCTCCGCCGCGCGAAACGCCGCCTCCCCCTCCTCCGCAAACACCTGCGCGATGGGCCGGCTAAAGTGAGCCACCAGTTCGGCATCGAAGTCGCGCCAGGGTCGCCCGGTCTGCGCGGCAATAGCCTGCGCCACGCTGCTTTTGCCGGTGCCCATGAAGCCGGTCAGGATCAGGTTGGGGTCCGCTGTTACACCTTTGTCCACCAGAGAGCCGCGTTTTTGATCCGCGCAGCGAAAAATGACGGAAAGATCACGGACCCTTGCCGGTGCCGGGGGAGCCTATCAAGGGGACGCAGTTGAAACAGCGCCCGTCCTCCAATATCAGCCACTGAGCAATGTTACTGCTATCGAACTGGACCACCAGCGTTATATCGCGCCCATCACCGATCTGGAGTTGCTGCGCTTGCGAAGTGCTTACCGTAAGCGGGTCCGAGAAGCTTTGTATAGCGAATCCACTGTAGAGGTGTCTAAACTGAGCCGCTGTCTCACCCAGATGAAAGCCCTCTGCGGTCGTGCCCGTAAAAGGGAGCGCAGCGCGGATGCGCCATACCACAGTGGAGTCTACCAACGTAGTGGCATCGTTAAGCTCTACTGCTAACCCGCCGGCATAAATCCACTTGGGAGAGCCAAGCCCGTGCGTAATGGTCTGTTCGGTGGGACTACCTAACCGTTGCGAGACCATAGTGGATGGCATATGAAGGGCAATTGTGCCTAGCGTTGTTCCCAATACACGGGGTTGAGGTGATACCATAGCAGCTAGCGGAGATGGTGATGGTGTTGCTACACCGCAGATCGTCGCGGTAGCAGATTGGGGAGTCAGCGTAGGCACAAGCGGAGTCGGGGTAAGAACGATTGCAGCCGCAAAACGGGCGCGGCGCGGGGCAGGAGATCCAGGTGTTAGCGCGATTTGCGTCGCCTGGCTGTCGGTAGACACCACCGAACTTACTGTTCCCGCCCAGACATAGAACAGGACCAAGCCGAGGCCCAGCAACGCAAGGACTGCCAATGTGCTTATCATCGTGATCAGCACAATCGGTGATTTTTCGCGTGACCGGTCGTTCATCGCACCACCAGACTCTCCTCACAGCACAGCGCCGCCTGCTAATTATACGCGGTCTTCATCATTCCCAAGCGTGTGCCTACGAAGCCGAGAGTAGGACCGTGTTGCCGTCAGGATCATGGATCAGCGCGAAATACATCCCGAAGCGCGTCTCGAAGGGCGCGGCGTGGCTGAGATAGCCAAAGCCGATCATTTCGTGGTATTTGGCATCCACCTCCGCTCGGCTCGTTAGGTAGAACTCCAGGACGGTGCCATAGCCCGTGGCTGAGGCCGCGCCTACCGGTTGGGCCGGAGAGCCGGTGGGCGCATCCCAGGCCGACGGGCGCGAGTCGAGGAACAGGGTGAGGCCACTGTCCATTTTGATGCCGACGTGGGTCTTGCCTTCGCTGTCGGCGGGTACAGCCAAGCCCAGCCGCCGGTAGAACTCCAGCGCTTGGCCCATGTCGCTGACGATCAGGCCGAGCATATACAATTGCAACACTATTGCAGTCCTTTCGCGTCGCCCAGCAAACACACTGTCGCGGGCGGAGCCTCCTCCCACCCGATGCCGCCGCTTACGACCGTTAGCGTTCGCCGATGTCGGTGCTTTTGCCGTAGCTGGGGCTGCGTTCGTCGAGCCGGGCGTTGTAGCGCCCAGTTTGGACGGTGTTGCCGAGCAGGCTTTCCACGTCCTTCTGCTGCGGCGGGCGGGCGACCGCGCCGCCGAGGTCAATCCCTTGCTGCAACAGGTTGAGCAAAAAGTTGTTGCTGTTTTGGCCGGCCGGCAGGGGCGGCAACTTAACGCCCAGCAGCCCTTTGAGCAGGCCGGTCAGGAACGCTTGCGTGGCCGCCGCGCCGGGGTCGGGTTGACGGGCCTGGCCGGGTTTCAAGTTGGGGTTATGGGCTTGCGGCATCCGGGCCGTGTTGCGGACCCCGGCCATCGCCGCGCCCAGGCAACCCTGAATCGCTTGCAGATAGGTCAGCCCTTGATCTACCGCCCCATTGTAGGCCAGCGAGGCGGGGATCAGCACGTCAAGCAGCGTGCCGTCGCCGGGCTGCACCGTGCTGTCGGCTTGCGCGCCCTGCGCCAGCGCGGCCAGCACCGGCCCCAGGTCGGCGAGGCTCCAAGTGCTGCGTCCAACCAGCGCCGCCCCGCCCTGGAACAGCCCCTGGCCCAGGTAGCGGGCGGCGGTGCCGTAGCTGGGGTTATCCAGCACCTCGCCGGCCAGTTGCAGATCCGATCCCACATCGCCGATGCCACTGCCCAACGTGGCATAGGCCACATCCTGGAAAGCGCGTGCCATGCGGTCGCCGTGCGTGCCGTTGCCGCCGAAGCTGGACAGGCCATTGAGCCGGCCTTGCTCCTGGGCCATCGTCGCAGCCACCACTTCCATCACCTCGCCCACTGTCGTCTGCGGCGGGCCGGCCACTGTCGCTTGGTCCATGACCATTAGGGAGCCTCCTGGGCGGGAGCCGGCTTGGCGGGCTTCTCGCGGATCTGGATATGCAACTCGCGCAACGCGGCATCGGGCACCGGCGACGGCGCATCACTCATCAGGTCGGTCGCTGACTGCGTTTTGGGGAAGGCGATCACGTCGCGGATGTTGTCGCGCCCGGCCAACAGCATCACGATGCGGTCAATGCCGGGGGCAATGCCGCCGTGCGGTGGCGCGCCATACTCGAACGCTTCCAGCAGGTGGCCGAAGCGAGCGTTGGCCTCTTCCGCCGAGTAGCCCATCAAGGCGAACACTTTGGCTTGCAAGGCGCGTTCATGGATACGGATGGAGCCAGTGGAAAGCTCAAAGCCGTTACACACAATGTCATAGGCGGTGGCCCGCGTCGCGCCGGGGTCGCTGTCAAGCAGGTGCAGGTCTTCGGGCATGGGCATGGTGAAGGCGTGATGCACAGCATCCCAGCGGTCTTCGTCAGTGTTCCATTCGAGTAGCGGCGGGTCCAGCACCCAGGCGAAAGCCAGCACATTATCGTCGGTCAGGCCGAGGCGACGGCCAAACTCAGTCCGCAGTTTGCCCAGCACCGCGCCGGCCGTGGCGCGTTGATCGGCGACGATCAGCAGCAAATCGCCGGCCTGGGCATCCAGCCGGGTCGCTAACGCGGACACCAGTTCGGGGGTCAGGAACTTGGCCGCCGAGGAGCGGAACTTCCACGCGCCCCCCGTTTCGCTTTCGAGCGCCAGCCAGACCAGACCCCGCGCGCCGGATCGCTTCGCCAATTCGGTCAATTCGTCCAGTTCGCGGCGGGTGTAAGCGGCGCAGCCCGGCGCGGCAATGGCCCGCACCACGCCACCCGCCGCCAGCGCCTCGCGGAAGACGACAAACTCGCTGGCAACCACCAGATCACTCAGGTCGTGGATCTCGACCCCGAAGCGGATGTCGGGCTTATCGGAGCCGTAGCGGTCCAGCACATCGGCGTAGGTCAGGCGCGGGAAGGGCACGGTCATGATGCGCCGTTCGCTCACTGCCGGCACCAGCTCGATCAGCATCGCCTCGATCAGTTGCAAGATGTCTTCGCGCTCGACAAAGCTCATCTCCAGATCTAACTGGGTGAACTCCGGCTGGCGGTCGGCGCGCAGGTCTTCGTCGCGGAAGCAGCGGGCGATCTGATAGTAGCGGCCTATGCCGCCGACCATCAGCAACTGCTTCAACTGCTGCGGCGATTGCGGCAGCGCGTAGAACGTGCCGGGGTGGACCCGGCTGGGCACCAGATAGTCGCGCGCGCCTTCGGGCGTGCTTTTGAACAGGATCGGCGTTTCCACTTCCACAAAATCGCGTGCGTCCAAATAGCTGCGGATGAAGCGCATCACGTTATGGCGCAGGATCAGGTTGCGCTGCATTTCGGGCCGCCGCAAATCGAGATAGCGGTATTTGAGCCGCAGCAATTCGTCCGGCTCGGTTGTACTCGCGATCTCAAAGGGCAATGCCTTCGCCGCGTTCAGCACGGTCAACGCCGTGGCCGCCACTTCGATGTCGCCGGTGGGCAGCTTGGCGTTCCGCATCCCCTCCGGGCGCAGGCGCACCGTGCCGACCACCGTGACCACATACTCGCTCCGCACCGTCTCAGCGGTGGCGGCGGCGGCGGGTGCATCGGCAGGGTTGCAGACCACCTGGGTCATGCCCCAGCGGTCGCGGATGTCGAGAAAGATCAGGCCGCCGTGGTCGCGGCGGCGATGCATCCAGCCGTTGAGCCGCACGGTTTGGCCGGCGGCTTCGGCGCGCAATGCGCCACAGGTGAGGGTGCGCGGGGTGGTCGTAGTATCCATAATGGGCGTGTTGCTCCTGCTTGACGGGTGATGTATCAACGCCCATTATAGCCGTGCTGCCGGGGGCACGTCAAGCGAATGCGGATTGCGGATTGCGGATTGCGGATTAGCGCCGGGGGCACGCGGGTAGTCCCCCGACCGTGTCCCAGCACGCCGAGCCGCACGCGGTAGGAGGGGGCTGTGTCCCCCGAAAGTGCCTGGTTCGTGCAGGGGCACTAGGGGCACATCAAACACCCTTGATTATCAGGCAGGAGGGTGGTAGAATCGTCATTACATAGGAATAGGGAGGGACAAATGGCGAAAACCCCGCTACCGCAAATACTGCCGCCCGAAATTGAACAAGAAGTGTTGGCCCTGTGGTCCAGCTTGCAGCCCAGCGCCCGCACGGTTTGGCTGAAGGTTTTTGATACGCTGCTACCCCCAGATGCCGGCTTGTTGCAGGTGCTGGATCAGTTGGAGGCCACGCCGCCGCCCGGAAGCGCGGGAAGCGACAACCCGGCCCCCGCCGTTGGGGAGTCGGCAATCGCGCGCCTAGCGATGATCGACCCGCCAACCCGCCGGCCTAAAGATTGGCGACGTACCGTAGGGATGTTTGCCAATGATCCGATCATGGAGGGGATTATCGCAGCCAGCAACCGCATCCGCGAAGCTGAGCGCACCCCGGAATGATGATCCTGGATACCGACAAAGTCATTGCTTTTTGTTTACAGTTGTGTCATTACCTTTTTAGCTGATTTTGCCGCTTGATACCACTTGCTGAAATAAAGATCACTCGCTAAATCAGAGTGATTATCATAGTATTTTATGAACCAATCTACTAGACCGTCCCATTCTCGCAGATCACCTTGAGGTTTGATAGGCTCGCCTAGTTCGTCTAATGTCGCCCACGCCTTCCGACTGTTGGTAATCTGACTACAGCAAACCCAGTTGTTCAACGTGTTTTCCCCGCCACGCGCTATCGGTATCACATGATCGAGTGTAGGTGCTAAATCCCAATAGGCGACGTGGCAAGCGTCCATTTTCCAGTTGGGATGGTATGGCATGATGTCTGGGCCTAGACGCTTTGACAGAATACGTAAAGCCGGAGTATAGACGAGTCGCTTTTGAGTATAGCGATCAATAGCTCCATCAAACAGGAAAGTTCTTGTCAATTGAAGTCGCGTGTGTCCCCGATTGGATCGACTGATAGGATTAAACTTGTACTTCTCGTTTATAAGATTTCCCGCACCAACAACATCTTCATTATCCAGAAGATCGCTTACGGATTTGATCAAGTTTGCCTTTTCCTCTTCCACGCTTTCTTCCCCTTCCAGTACCTAGTTGATAAATTTGTTGAATGTCCCCGCAACTCAATAAAATCTTCCATTCTATTCTGGAATAAGGAGCGCCGGGATCGGCGCATTGCCTGATCCCGGCCCTTTCGGGGGACACAGCCCCCGCCTACCGCGGGCGGCTATTGCTGCGGTAGCGGCGTGTGGCCGATGGGAGTGCCGGCGGTATGCCCGTTGCCGTTGCCGTTGCTGGGGGCGACGGACGTGGGGAGGCGGTGCGGCTTCTCGGCGTGTTCGGCGGCGGCTTGGCCGTAGACGGGCGTACACCAGTGGGCATATTTCGGCACGTTGCCGCGCACCACCTCGAAATAGAGTTCTTGCAGGCGGCGACCTAGTTCGCCGATACCGCCGTTGCCGATGGCGCGGTGGTCCACGCTGCCGACGGGGGCGATCTGCGCGCCGGTGCCGCAGAGCAGCAGTTCATCGGCCACATAGAGTTCGGTGCGGTCAATAGGGCGCTCGACCACCGGCACGCCCAATTCGTCGCGCACCAGAGTCATGATCGTCTCGCGGGTGATGCCTTCGAGCAGGTTGTCCGTGACCGGCGGCGTATAGAGCGTGCCCTTGCGGAGCATGAACAGGTTTTCCGCGCTGCCTTCCGACACATGACCGTCGCCGGTGAGCATGATCGCTTCATCGAAGCCGTTCAGCTGGGCTTCTGTTTTGGCAAAGGCGCTGTTGATATACGCGCCGGTGATCTTGGCCCGCGCCGGGATCATGTTGTCGTCTATCCGTCGCCACGACGACACGCCGGTGCGGAGCGCCCGGTCAATGTCAATATAGTTGCCGAACGGCTTGACCACGATATAGAGCGCGTCTTCCAGGTCGTGCAGGCGCACGCCGATGATCTCCGACGACTTGTAGCCCGACGCACGGATATAGACATCGGTGTGCAGGTCGCTGCGGCGGATACATTCCAGCGTCATCTCGCTCAGGTCGGCTGTGCTATAGGGCAGATCGATCATCACGATGCGCGCCGACTGGCTCAGGCGGGCATAGTGTTCCGCGAGGCGAAAGACGTAGAGCTGGTCCTGATCGGCGTTATAATAGCCGCGGATGCCCTCAAAGCAGCCGGTGCCGTAGCTGAAGCCATGCGTGAGAATACCGACCTTCGCATCGGCCAGGGGGATATACTCACCCTGGAAAAAGCAGATCAGGGAAGGGTCAATTGCCATCAGAGTCTCCTTCATCATTGAAGTATGCGTCCGGTACGGTCGGCGTTGACCGCCCCGCTCAGTTCCGGTAGCCAGGATCGGGCCCCCGTTGCCGGCGGCCCCATTCGTTGCCATTATACCACCCCCCTCTTAGGGTTAGCAAATCAGGAGCCACGCCGACCTAACCCCCCAACCCTCTGCCCTACAGAGGAAGGGGTAGTCTACGAAGCCGGCCTCACTCCAACCCCCTTCCCTACGAAGGAAGGGGGAGTCTACGAAGCCGGCCTCACCCCCCACCCCCTCTCCTTAAAGGGCGAGGGGAGTCTACTTAGCGATGGCCGTCATAATACGAACGCGCTCCCCCTTCCTCCGTCGCGCTCCCCCTTCCTCCGTCGCGCTCCCCCTTCCTTCGTAGGGAAGGGGGTTGGGGGGTTAGGTCGCCGGGCGCGCAACGCCCTTGACGCAGCCGCCGGGCGTATGGTATGCTGGGCGACGGTGCCGGGACGAAGCGGCACCGTGTTGAGGTCGCTTGTTAGTCGGAGGTGTATGTGTCTGCGTCCCCCGCCGAGTTCCGGTTGTCGGTCGTTATCCCCATGTATAATGAAGCGGCCCGGATGCGTGAGAGCCTACCCCGCCTGCTGGCCTACTTGGCGGCCCAACCCTACTCCTACGAAGTGGTGGCCGTGGACGACGGCAGTAGCGACGGCACCGCCGCCTTGGCGTGCGAATTGCTGGCCGCAGTGCCGCACCACCGCGTCATCGCCAGCCGGCCCAACGGCGGCAAAGGCAAAGCCTTGCGCGTCGGGATGCCCACGGCACGCGGCGCGTATGTGCTGTTTACCGATGCCGATCTCTCCACGCCCCCCACCGAACTCGACAAGTTCTGGCCCTGGCTCGAAAGCGGGTGGGATCTGGTGATCGGGTCGCGCAAAATGGCCGGTTCGGTGTTAGTGCGCCGCCAGCCTTGGTTGCGCGAGCGACTGGGCAAAGTGTTCACTTGGCTGAGTGACCTGCTGGCGACGCGCGACATCAGCGATGTAACGTGTGGCTTCAAAGCGTTCCGCCAGGAGGCCGCACACGACCTGTTCGGGCGCGCCCAGATCGGCGATTTTAGCTTCGATGCCGAGATTCTCTACTTAGCCCAGCGGCGCGGCTATCGGATCATGGAAGTGCCCGTGACTTGGCACGATGAGCGCGGCACCACCGTGCGGATCGGGCGCGATGCTGTGCGCGCCCTGCGTGGGCTGTTTCGCATCCGCTGGAATGCCGCCACGGGCCGCTACGGGCCGCCGGTACGTGACCGCCAAGCGGTGAAAAGCCGTGCCCCGGTCGAAAAAAAGGAGCAAGGGTGAGCAACACAAACGGGAACGGGCACAGCGCCACGCAACGCACAGGCGAGCGGATATTGGTATTGGGTGGGGCCGGCTTTATCGGCTCCCATCTGGTAGACGCGCTGATCGCCTGCGGCCATCAGGTGCGGGTGCTGGACGCGCTGGTGCCGCAAGTCCACGGCCCGGAGCCGCTAGGAGCCGCTGGTCGCCCCCGCTACCTGCACCCCGCCGCTGAGTTTATCCGCGCCGACATCACCGATGCCGCCGCCGTGCGCCGCGCGCTGACCGGCATTGAGGTGGTGTACCACGAGGCGGCCGAGGTCGGCGTGGGCCAGTCTATGTATGAGATTGTGCGCTATACGCAGGCCAACACACTGGGCACCGCCGTGCTGCTCGAAGCCCTGACCACCGACCGGGGGGCCGTCCGCAAGGTGATTGTCGCGTCGTCTATGTCGATCTACGGCGAAGGTGCCTACCACTGCCCCACGCATGGCAGGGTCTACCCTAAACTGCGCGGCGAAGCCCAACTAGCCGCCCGCGACTGGGAGATGCACTGCCCGATCTGCGCCGGCCCGGCCACGCCCGCCCCCACCGCTGAAGACAAGCCGCTCTTCCCCACTTCGATTTATGCCATCAACAAACGCGACCAAGAAGAGATGTGCCTGGCCGTGGGCCGCGCCTACGGTATCCCCACCGTGGCTTTGCGCTATTTCAACGTCTATGGAACGCGCCAAGCGTTGTCTAACCCGTATACCGGCGTGGCGGCCATTTTCAGCGGGCGGTTGCTGAACAATAAGCCGCCCATGATCTTCGAGGACGGCGGCCAGCAGCGCGACTTTATCCATGTCAGCGACATTGTGCAGGCGAACCTGCGGGCACTAGAAACGGATGCCGCCGATTACGAGGCGCTGAATATCGGCACCGGCCAATGCGTGACGGTGCGCGAGGTGGCCGAGGCGCTGGCGGCGGGGTTGGGCAAAGCCATCGCGCCCGAAATCGTGCGCCAGTTCCGCGCCGGCGACATCCGCCACTGCTACGCCGATATCAGCAAGGCGCACCGGCTGCTGGGCTACGTGCCGACGGTGCGCTTCAGCGACGGCGTGGCCGAACTGTTGGCTTGGGTGCGCGACCAGCAAGCCACCGACCGGGCCGACCAAGCGCGGGCCGAATTGGTGGGGCGCGGCCTGGCCTCTTGATGGCCTAACAACGGCTCGTAAATCTTTTGCACCACGCAGACGCAAGGGACGCGCAGGATTCGGCACACTAAAATCTTCGCGTTCTTTGCGTCTGCGCGGTGCATTCCTTCGTTGTGCGCGGATGGCAGAAGTTGCCCCTTTCCAGGCGGCATAAAGTGTGCTATACTAGCGCGGTAGCCCACCGTTTTGGGAGGGCCGTCGCTGACGATGCGGAATACTGTTGCTTTTCAGGCCAATGCGAGGTGCCGATTATGTCTTCTACCCAGGCGACCGATACGCACGAGCAGGAACACCATCAGGCGCGGTCAGCCGCGACTCCCGATGCCGTGCAGCGCACCAATGCGCCGCTGGCCGCACCTAGCGGTCTGCACCTGGGTGATGCGCGCCTGAGCGGACGGGGCAACGGTGTGGTGCGGGCGGCCTTGGCCCAGCAAGTGCAACGGACCTACGGCAACCGCGCCGCCCAACGGATGCTACAGCGTAGCGCCGCCGCGTCGGCCAGCCAGACCGCCGCTTCGCCTGCCCGCGACGAGATGCTGCCGGCAACCGTGGCCGAACAAAGCACTGCCGCCGAGACGGGCCTGGCGGACGCGCCCGCCGCCCTTGCCCCCGCCACCGCAAGCCCGGTTGCCCAAGCCACCGCCGCCCCGTTGCAACGGGAGGAACTTGCAGCGAGTGCGGCCCCGCAAGCGGTCCAGCGCAGCGCGGAGCGCACGCATAGCTTGGTTGTACAGCGGGCCGGCCCTGATCAGAGCGGCGACCCGGCCGCGCCCGGCAAGCCCGATTTGACCCACGACGCGCTAATTGAGCAGATGGCCCATGTGATGGGTTATGCCGACAACCTCAGCGCCGAGCAGGTCGCCTTACTGCAACAGCACCACTACACGGCCGGCCCTTTGATCGCTGGGCGCAACGGGATGCAGATGCGCGTCTTTTTCTCCGCCGACCCGCGCCAGGCCAGCGTGGTCTCCTTCCGCGGCACCCAGCCGTCGGAATGGGGCGATGTCGCCACCGACTTCAACCCCGATGGGGTCGGCCAGGACCAGTTTGAACTCAACCGCCCCATCATCCAACAAGCCATGCAAGCGGCGGCGCGCTCCGGCCCGGCCATTGTGACCGGCCACAGCCTGGGCGGGGCGCTGGCCCAAAGGGCCGCCAGTGAGTATCCCGGCCTGGTCAGCCAAGTCACCACCTTCCAATCGCCGGGCATCAACCGCAGTGAAACCGCCAAACTGGATGCCTTTAACGCCCAGCACAAGGCCGATGGCCGGGCCATTGACTCGACCCACTACCGTGTAAAAGGCGACGCAGTGCCCGCCGGTGGTGAAGCCCTGACGCAGGGCACCGTCCATACCTTCGGCATGAACATGGGTCTATTGGGCGAGGCTGAAAGCAGCGGCGCATTAGGGTTGCTCGGCTTGGGCCATTACGCGCTCACCGCGCACGGCGCATTACCGGTCACCGCCGCCGCTATGCAACAGGGGCACGGCGACCAACTGCCCGGCACCGATCCCAAAGGGCTGACCGTGACCGACCTGGGCACGCAAAGCACCGATGAGGTCAACGGCGAAACCCACTATAGCGAAACCGCCCGCAAAGGAGTCGGCTACCTCGGTCGGGGCATCGGCGCTATCGGTCGGGGCATCGGCGCTATCGGGCGTGGCATCGGCAATGGCCTGAGCTACGCCGGACACGCCATTGCCGACGGCGCAAACTACGTGGGCAACGCGGCCGTGGATGGTGCCCGCTATGCCGGACACGCCATCGCCGACGGCGCAAGCTACGTGGGCAACGCGGCCGTGGATGGTGCCCGCTACGCCGGGCACGCCATTGCCGACGGCGCAAGCTACGTGGGCAACGCGGCGGTCAACGGCGCAACAGCGGTCGGCAATGGCATTGTCAACGGCGCAACAGCGGTCGGCAACGGTATCGTCAACGGAGCCGGCGCTGTGGGCAACGGTATCGCTAACGGGGCCAGCGCGCTGGGCAGCGGCATCGCCAGTGGCTGGAATTCCCTCTTTGGCGGGAGCGACAGCGAGGAGCAGAGCGGCGGCGTGGCTTCATCAGCGGCGATCTATGGCGTGGCCCGCGTGCAAGTCGAGGTCGCGGTACGCAACGGCACGCCGGAAGAGACTGTGCGCGCGCAAATTGCCGGCATGAACATAGACCCGGCCACCCGCGCCCGCCTGCTGGGTGAATTGGCCGGCATATACCAGGATTGGCAAGTTCGCCAAACCGCCGCGATAGACAACACGCCGCAATAACGCGACCCGCTGGGCGAGTAGGAGGGCTGCCGAATGGATTCGGTCATCCGGTGGCTGGAAGAGAACAAGTCTTATGTGGTGGCGCAGATCGTCGAACGGATCTACGCCGAGCTACCCGACTACCGACAACGGTCGCTGGAAGAAATGACCGCAGGAGCCGCTGTCGCCTATGATCAATGGTGCAGCACGGTAGCGCATAATGATCTTTTGCGCCACGCGTCCCAGGCCCAACAGGTGATCCAGCGTAACATCGCCCACAATTACGACCCAGCCCAAATCGCGCGCGTGCCTGCGATCATCTGTGAGGTGGTGCTAACCCTGCTGAATCAGGCCGGAGGCAGTGTCTATCCTATCGAGCGCATCCTGTTCCAAACGCGCGCCCAACGTATGACCGCCGCTATCCTCGGCGTGGGCGAGATGAAAATCGCCGGCAACTATCTGCAAAAGACCATGGGCGACTCCGGACCAGCGCCTGCCGCCTCCGACGACCCCGTGCAGCCCTGATGGTCCTGCCCATAACTGTGTTGCGGAGGGTAGGCGCGCACGGCGTGCGCTGTACTCGTTGCCCAACAACCACGCTGCTCACCGGCCCGTAGGCAGCCTCGGTAGGCCCAACGCGCCGAACGAGCGCAACGGAGTCGCCGTTGGTCAACGACTACGGCGCACGCCGTACGCGCCTACGCTGTATCCCGCCCTGTGATCCCGCCTTACGCCAGGGGTCAACGACTACGGCGCACGCCGTGCGCGCTTACGCTGTATCCCGCCCTGTGATCCCGCCTTACACAAGTTGAAGCACTAAACCGAGCCATGTAGCCAACCTGGAGCCGTCTCATGAACACCCAACTGAAACTCGTTAGCTATAACTTGTGCAAGGGCGGCAATCGCAACTACCAAACCTGGACCGCGCTATTTGACAGCTTGACCCCCGATATTTTCCTGGCCCAGGAGTCCTCCCCTCTTGCAGAGTATATAGCGGCAAAAACGCAACCGTTCCGTCCACCTACAAATAACCCCGTGCTGTGGGCACAGGCAGGCGACAACTACTGGGGCAGTGCGGTATTTGTCCGGGCGGGGACGCTCACCCCGCTACCGCCTCTGGAATATTTCGCCGGCTGGGTGGTGGGGGCAGAAGTTTCGGGGCTACCCACGCCCGACGGCAGCACAGCGCCGCTGCATATTTACAGCATACACACGCCGGCACCGCATCAGGTAAATACTGCGTCGGGTAAGCCGTTGTATACTTATGCCGAGGTCGTCGGAAAGATATTGAATGGCATTCAGGAGCAATCGACGGGAGCCACATTGGTCATCGGGGGAGATTTCAACATCACGATCAGTGCGCGCCAACCCAACGAAAAGCCGGAAAACAAACCAGGCGAACGGGAGATATTCGACCGGCTGCGCGAACAGTTTGGGCTGATCAACTGCTGGCAGACCTGTCACCCCACTACGCCATTGGAGCGCACGTTGCGCCACTTGCACAACCCCGACTCGAAGCCCTACCACGGTGACGGGCTGTTCGTGCCGGCCGCGTGGCAGGCCGCGCTTCGCCGTTGCGACATCCTCACCCAGCCTTTCAGCGATCCACCCAGCGATCATAACGCCATCCAAGCGATCTTCGAGTACGATACCCCGGTCGCCTAAAACAGGGGGGTCACTAGGGTTAGTTCCAGGAACGTGTAGGGGGTAGGCGCGCACGGCGTGCGCTGTACTCGTTGGGGCTGGTGGGTGGCCGGGCTATTCGCGTTACGAAGAAGTGTAGGCGCGCCCGGCGGTGCGCCAGACTTGTTGGCACTGGCCCAACCGGGTGCCCCTTCTCGCACTAGGGCAGCGTTGCGGGGATCAGGACTCCAACCACGCGCGCACCCACGCCGCGTCCGCATCCGCCAGCGCTTGTAACTCCGCCATCTGCGTCGTCAGCGTGACGCGCAGGGCGGCGCGGTGCGCCCACACCCGGTCGAGCGTAGCCGTGAGTTGGGCCAGGGTCAGCGTGGCCGGGTCTAGCACCGCCGCGGCTTGGCCGCTATGGGCCATAAAGCCGCGAATCTTGCGCGCATAGGCGAAGCCGATCCCCGGCACCCCCGCCGCCGCCGCAAAAATCAGCGCGTGCAAACGCACCGCCACCACCAAGTCCATCGTGCCCAGCAACGCCCGCGCCTGGGCCGGGGTCAGCGGCAAGGAGTAGCCCGTAGCGTGGGCGGCGTAGCGCATCTGGCCTTGCACCTGGGCAGCAATCGCATCGTCGCGCCCCGGCCAGAAGGGCACAAACAGCACCTGCACACCATAGCGCTCGATCAGATGGTCCGCCGCCGCCGCCAGCTGCCCGTAAAACGCCGCCGCCCGCCGCCCATGCGCCGCCTGCCCGCGCCCGCCCAGTCCCAACCGCCGCTGCGCCGCCACCGGCAACAAATAGCCCAGCCCGCCGCCCTTCGGATTGTTGGGCAGGTCGCGCACGCAAAACGCTACGCGGGCCGTGGGCCGTGGGCCGTGGGCCGTGGGCCGTGAACTGTCGAGTTCTGAGTTCTGAGTTCTGAGTTCTGAATTAACGGATGTTTGCTCATCACCAGAGGATTCCTGACCCCTGACCCCTGACCCCTGACCCCTAACCCGTAACTCCTGATACCTGATACCTGCTGCCTGATGCCTCGTCACCGCCGGGTCCGCGCTCACCAGCACGCGGGCGGGCGGCACGCCGGCGGCGAGCAGCAGGTGGCGCGATTGGGCATCGCG
>JALYUO010000173.1 GCA_030853735.1 Chloroflexota bacterium | reverse complement strand
AGGGCCGACAATTCGGCCACCCGCTCGGCGATGCGCGCTTCCCGTTCGCGCAGCAGCAGCGCGTTTTCCAGCGTGCCCGCCACCTGGTTCGCCACGCTGCTCAGGAACTGCACCTGTTCGTGGCTGTAGAGGTTGGGCGTATAGGCTTGCACCGCCAGCACGCCGATGACGCGGTGTTTGGCGATCATCGGCGTGCCCATCCATGAGCGGCTGCGGCGCGGCGAGCCGAAGGCATCGGGCTGCTGCGGGATGTTGAGATGGGCGACCCCTTGCCGCAGATCGTCAATCACCAGTGGTCGCCCGCTCTGATAAATGGCGCTGGTCAGCCCCGTGCCCAACACCACCGGGTCGAGCGTGTAGCGCACGCCTTCATCCACGCCGAACGGGAAGGCCAGCATCCCGATCTCGTCCTCGAAGCGCGCGATGAAGAACGAGTCGAAAGCCAGCGCCCGCCGCAACTGATCATACACCGCCGTATAGACCGATTCGAGATCGAGATTGGCGCTCAACTCCTCGCCCAACTGGTGCAGCGCCTGGAGTTGTTCGGCATTACGGGCGGCGCGCCGGGCGACCACAGCGGCGCGCAAAGCCACCGTGGTCGGATCGGCCAGCAGGCGCAGCAACGTCCGCTCGGCGGCGCTGTACGGCCGGCGGTGGCCCGCCGCGTCGTGGCGTGCGCCTAGCAACAGCAGCCCCAACACCCCCTCCGCATCGGCCAACGGGACGGCCAACACCGGGCGGAACGGCGCGAGGGCCGCGTTGGGGCGCGCTAGGCGGATCAGATCGCCGGGCGTGAAGCTGGGGGCGCGCAAGATCGGCGGCAGGTCGGCAGGATCGAGGCGCAACTCGTGGACGGGCGCGTCCGGCCAGCCCGCCGCCGCCCGCAAGCGATAGCCGCCGCGGTAGGGATCGGGCCGCAACAGCACCACCGGCGCGTCGCCCAGCGCCTCCGCCCACACCGCCACCAGCGCCGGATAGAGCGCCGCCGGCTCATACAGGTCGCGGGTGGCGCTATAAAAGCGGCGCACAGCAGCGGCCGGAGCCAAGCGGGCCGGGATCTCTATGGTTGGCGGCGCGGACATAACGGCCTCTCTTACACTAGGGCAGGCGCGCTTCCCCCAGCCGCGCCTGCCCCCATTGTACCCCAAGCCGCCCCAACACGCCAACCGAATGCGGAGTGCGGCAGGGCTTAGGCGTTCTCACGTCGGCGGGCTTAGGGCGCGGAATGAGTCGGACTGTGGGAGCGGCCTCCTGGCCGCGCAAGCCTACCCTGACCGCACCGGTGGGGTAGCAGACGAGTAGATCGGGGTATGCCACGCGCCAGCGCGGCCGGGAGGCCGCTCCCACAGTCCGTGCGGGTGGCCCGCAGCCCGCCCACCGCGCTGCAACGCGAGAACGCATAAGCCCTGCGGGTTGCAGAGTGCGGAATTGCGGGCGGCTCTCCGCAGCCCGACTCCGCTTTAGCGAGCAGGACGACGAGGGAGAGGGCGCTGATGGGCAAAGGTATACGGGTAGCGAGACCGCAATCCCATAGACTCCGCCGCGCCCTTCAGGAGCGGGGGTTGGGGGGTGCGGTCCGTCGCCGTTCGGTTGCCGGATCGGGGCGCAACCGTGTACAATACGCAGTATGAAGATTTGCATGGTCACATCCTCGTACCCGAAATACCCCGGCGATGTGACGGCTCCGTTTATCGAAGCGATAGCCCGCTATGTGGCGGCGGAAGGCCACGAAGTCCATGTGCTGGCCCCCTGGCACCCCGACTTGCGCCATGCTTCGGTCGAAAACGGGGTCCACCTGCATTTCTATAAATATGCCCCCTGGCGCGCCTGGAACATCTGGGGCTATGCCGAGTCGTTGGAAGCCGATGTGCGGGTACGGAACGCGATCTATCCGCTGACCCCGTGGGTAACGCTGGTCAGCTTCGTGGCCCTGCTGCGGCTGACGGGGCGCATCCACTTCGATGTGCTGCAAGCGCACTGGGTCATCCCCAACGGGCCGGTGGCGACGCTGGTGGCGCGCCTGCGCGGCCTGCCGCTGGTGATCAGCTTGCACGGCTCCGACGTGTTTGTGGCGAGCCGCCATCCGCTGCTGGGATGGGTGGCCCGCGCCTGCTTTCGCCGCAGCGACGCGGTGACGGCGTGCAGCGACGACCTGCGCGTGCGCGCCATTGGCCTGGGTGCGCCGCCCCGCCGCAGCCGCTTGGTGCCCTACGGCGTGGACCCCTGCGCCTTCCTCCTGCCCGCCGACGCGGCGGACCGCTTACGAAGCCGCCTGGGGCTGGCCTCCGGCACGCCGCTAGTCGTCGCGCTAGGCCGGCTGGTCTACAAAAAAGGCTTTGAGACGCTGATCGCCGCCGCGCCCGCCATCCTGGCCCGCCATCCCCGCGCCCATATCTCCATCGCCGGGGCGGGTGACTTGCGGGCCGCCTTGCAGGCGCAGATTGACCGCTTGGGCGTGGGCGACCGGGTGCGGCTGCCGGGCAAAGTGGGCCACGACGACGTGCCGATCTACTTGGGCGGGGCCGATGTGTTTGTGCTGCCCTCGGTGATCGATCAAAACGGCAATGTGGACGGCCTGCCCAACACGCTGCTCGAAGCAATGGCCGCCGGCTGCGCGGTGGTCGCCAGCGATGTGGCCGGCGTGCCGTTGGCCGTGCAAGATGGGCACAACGGCACACTGGTGCCCCCGCGCGACCCCGCCGCGCTGGCCGCCGCCGTCAACCGCCTGCTGGCCGATCCCGCCCTGCGCGCCCAATACGGCAGCGCCGCCCGCCGCACCATTGAAACCGACCTGAACTGGCCGCACATCGCCCGCCTGTTCGTGGCGGTGTTCACGACCGCCCAGCGCCGACACGTAAGACGTAAAGCGTAATGCGTAATACGTAATGCCTATTCTTCTGTCGGAGTCATGAGCAACCGACTTGTCAAAAGCAACCTCGTCTTACGCATTACGCTTTACGTCTTACGTCGAAAGGAACCAATGGACCGAGCGAAAATCGAGCAAGCCGTGCGGCTGATCTTTGAGGCGGTGGGCGAAGACCCGGACCGCGAGGGGCTGCTGGACACGCCGCGCCGCGTGGCCGATATGTATGAGGAGATCCTGGCCGGCATCGGGCAAGACCCGCGCCCCCTGCTGGATGTGACGTTTGCCGAGCCGCACAAAGAGATGGTCATCTTGCGCGATATTCCCCTCTTTTCGTTGTGCGAACACCATCTGTTGCCGTTTCGCGGTCGGGCCCACATCGGCTATATTCCGCGCGGGCGCATCGTCGGCCTGAGCAAGCTGGCCCGGCTGACCGATCTGGTGTCCAAGCGCTTCCAGGTGCAAGAGCGGCTGACCAGCGAAATCGCCGACGCACTGGTAGATGGACTGGCCCCGGTCGGCTGCGGCGTGGTCGTGGAGGCCGAACACCTGTGCATGGCAATGCGCGGCATCCAGCGGCCCGGCGCACGCATGGTCACGTCGGCCATGCGCGGCAGCTTCCGCGAGAATCCGGCCACGCGCGCCGAGTTTCTCTCCATCATCCATCGCGGCCAATCGGACACATGAACACGCTGCCCACGCCGCTACGCCTGGGCCGCTATAGCCTGCCGGTGGGCAGCCGCACGCTAGTCATGGGCATCCTCAACATGACCCCCGACAGCTTCTCCGGCGATGGGCTGGGCGGCGATTTAGATGCGGCCGTCGCTCAGGCACAGGCCATGCAGGCGGCGGGCGCGGACATTCTGGACGTAGGTGGCATGAGCACGCGCCCCGGTGCGGAAGAAATCACAGAGGCCGAAGAGATCCGCCGGGTGGTGCCGCTGATCCGGCGACTGGTGGGGGAGGTGGACCTGCCGCTGTCGGTGGATACCTATCGGGCGGCGGTGGCCGACGCGGCGCTGGCGGCGGGCGCGGTGATCGCCAACGACATCAGCGGCCTGCACGCCGAGCCGGCCCTGGCCGCGGTGGTTGCCCGCCACGCCGCGGCGTTGGTGCTGATGCACATCCAGGGCACGCCGCGCACGATGCAGCAGCACCCACATTATGACAACCTGCTAGGCGAGGTCAGCGCGTACTTGCGCGAGGGCCAAGCCTGGGCGTTGGCGGCAGGCATCCCGCCTACCCATCTGTGGGCCGACCCCGGCATCGGCTTCGGCAAAACCCTGGACCACAACCTCGAACTGCTGCGCCGGCTAGGCGAATTGCGCGCTCTGGGAATGCCGTTGCTGGTCGGCACCTCGCGCAAGGCATTTATTGGGCGCATCCTGGGCGGTCGCCCGCCCGCCGAGCGCGTCGCCGGCACCGGCGCGACCGTGGCCCTGGCGATTGCCCACGGCGCAAGCATCGTGCGCGTGCATGATGTCGGCCCGGCGGTAGATGTGGCGCGCGTGGCCGACGCGATTGTGCGCGGCTACCGCGAATAACATGGCCCAGGTCTACCTAAGCTTCGGCTCCAACCTGGGCAACCGGGACGCGCTGATCCAGACGGCGCTGGCCGCCCTGCCGAAGGCGACTGCGGGCCGGCTGCTGGCCGTGTCCCGCCTGTACGAGACCGCACCGTGGGGCGTGACCGACCAGCCGCCGTTCCTCAACGGCGTGGCGCTGCTCGACACGCCACTGGCCCCACCCGATCTACTGGCCGCGCTCAAAGGGCTGGAAGCCGCCGCCGGACGACAGGCCGGGCCGCGCTGGGGACCGCGCCCGCTCGACCTCGACATTCTGCTCTACGACGATCTGCAACTGACCACCCCCACGCTGACCATCCCCCACCCGCGCCTACTGGACCGCCGCTTCGTGCTGCAACCCCTGGCCGATCTCTGGCCGCCGGATCGCCCCCTGTGCGGCGCGCCCCTGGCCGACCATCTGGCGTGCGTGGCCGACCAAGTTGTCGTTCTGAGTTCTGAATTATGAGTTCTGAGTTGGTGATTGCTGGTGTTAAACGAATTTAGAGTGGTAGTACCTATCACAATCCGCCAGTGCGAAGCAACCGACCTGCCGGATCTGGAGTGGTTTGGGCTGTTCAGCGCCTACCGCAGCCTGTTTCAGGAGACCTTTCATCGGCAAAGGGCCGGCGAGGTGTCAATGCTGGTGGCGGTGGCAAACGGCTTTCCCATTGGTCAGGTTTGGCTAGACTTCAGCCGCAAACGCAGCGCAGGCATCGGCATCATTTGGGCCTTGCGCTTGATGCCGGCGTGGCAAAATCACGGTATTGGCACGCGCCTCCTCGCCTCGGCAGAAGACATCCTCCGGCAACAGGGTTTTGTCATCGCCGAACTGGGCGTGAGCAAACCCAATACGGCGGCCCAGCGGCTGTATGAGCGGCTCGGCTATGGAGTGGTCGGCGAAGAAGACGATGGGTGGGACTATCAGGATCTAACGGGGCAAATGGTTCATGTCGAAGATCCCTGCTGGATTATGCAGAAATCGCTGGGCCCATCCCGCTCCTGAGCGGGAGACCCGTCTCTAATTTAGGAAACGCAGCGAAAATAATCCGCTCTCGCCTCAGTCTTCGTGATCCTTCGTGTCCTTCGTGGATCAATCGTCTCGCCGTGTTCTCTTACACCAGGGCAGCAACACGCTGACCCCCGCGCCGCTGCCGACTCCAGGCGACTAGGCCACCGATCAGCGTCAGCAGGGCCGTCACGGCGGAGAGTGCGCCGCCGGTAAACAGATCGGTGGGCAGGAAGCGCAGGACGAGCAGGTGCTTGCCGGGGGGGACAGGGACGGCGCGAAAGATGGTGTCGGCGCGTTGGACCGGCACCGCTTGGCCGTCCAGCGTGGCCGTCCAGCCGGGATACCAGTTGTCGCTGAGGACCGCCCAGCCCGCTTCGCGCACATCGAGCGTGGCGGCGATCTCGTTGGGCGTGTAGCGCGTGATCGTGGCGCTTTCGCCGGGGTTGCCGGCTTCGAGCGTGCTGGGCGTTTTGCTGCTGCGGCCGGTGCCGGCGGCCAGCAAGATGCTGTGCCAGCCTAACACCGTGCCGTTCAGCAACTTGCCGATCACCGTAGCATCATCCGGCTCCACCACCGCATCGTGGACCAAAAACAGGCGCGGGTCGGCATGGATGTTTTCGGCGATCAGCACGCCGTTCGCGCCTGTACCCACACGCTGAAACTTGGGGTCGCTGATCAGCGTGGGCGAGAGGGCCAGCGTGTAGCGCACACTCAACAGGTCGTAAAGCACGGTGTTGCGGTGCGCTTTGGCCGCATCCCAGTAGACGCTGTAGCGGCGCAATTCCAGCGGGTTATACAGCCCGCCCGCATCAGGAATGCCCGCCAGCGTGCCGAGCAGCGGCTGCCAGACAGGCGACACGTCGGTATCGCTGTCCATGCGGTAGTAGGCCGGCGCTCCCGTACCGCTCCGCAACAGATCCAGCGCGTCGGGCTGGGCATAGCCGGTCAGCAGATCGTCGCCAGTGGGGTTGAAGTGCGAATTGGGCGAAAACAGGTCCAGCACCAGCAACACCGCCAGCCCTAGCACCGCCCAACGCCCGCCGATGCGCCCGCGCACCGCCGCCCCCAGCAGCCCCGCCGCTAACCCCAGCCACAGAACAGCTGTGTAGACATCGTTCAGCACGATTTGCCCGCGCTCAATCGAGTTGCCGGCCAGAAAGATCGCGCTGACCAACGGCAGCAGCACCAGCGCGGCAAACGCCGCCAGTGCGCCCAGCCCGCCCGCGAAGCGGCGCAGGCGCGCCAGTTCTGATTTCTGATTTCTGATTTCTGAGTTCGGGACGGAGCCGGGAGCGGGGCCGTCTGACTCCCCCTCCCTTCGTAGGGGAGGGGGTTGGGGGGAGAGGTCGGGCAACAGCCGCAACAGCGTGTCCAGCCCAAACGCGGCCCAACCGGCGACGGCAACGCTGAGGAGCAAGAGCAAGCGCCCGGCGGCGCGGAACTTGTCGAAGCCGGGGGTCAGGCCGTGCAGCCAGGAGAAGAGGATGCTGAACGGGCCAAGCATCCCCAGCAGGGCCAGCACGGCCAGGGCCACGGGGAAGCCGAGCCGCCGGTCGCGCCGCAGGATCAGCCCGGCTGCGGCCAGGATCAGCACAATCAGGCCCAGATAGCCCCAGTTTTCCGTGCTTTGCCAGGGCACCCAATAGTCGCGCGGATTTGCGCCGTACACACGCGGCAGCACCAAGTTCAGCAGGCCGACCGGCTGCATGGCGTGTTCGGTCGCCTGCTCGTAGGTGATGCCCGCCCGTAACGACTGGCCGGCCAACTCTTGCGCGGGCAAGAATTGCACTAGGCCCAACCCCGCCGCAATGAGCGCCACAATCGGCAGCCGCCACGCGACCGAGCGCCAAGCCACCGGCAGCAACGCCAACGGGCGACGGGCTGCCAGACCAATAGCAGCCGGCACGGTGGCTCCGGTCAAGGCCAGCGATGCCCAATAGAGGCCGACCGCCAGCGCCTCGTAGAGGAACGTTTGCGGATGGCCGGCCAGAAAGGTCAGGCCCAACGCCGCGCCCGCCGGCGCGATCCAGGCTGGATTGGGCGAAGTGGCGGCGCGGTGGGCCAGCAACAAGTTCCAGGGCAGCCACGCGGCAGTAAAGATTAGGGGCAGATGGCCGAAATGGGCCGTCATGAAGCCGCAGAAGGCGAACGCCGCCGCTCCGCCGAGCGTCGCCACCCGCCGTAGATCCAGCGCGCGCAGCCAACGGTACATCCCCAGCGCCGCCCAGGCGTAGTGGGCGATCAGCAGCGTTTCCAGCGTCCCATAGCCATAGCGCCCGGCGGGCACGACCAGCCAAGTCAGCACATTGGGCGGATAGAACAGCCCGCTTTGCACATCGGCGGCCAACGGCATCCCGGCAAAGGCATAGGGATTCCAGAGCGGGAACTGCCCGGCCTGGATACTGGCGTGGATAAACGTGTAGAGCGGGTAGAAAAACGAAGCTAGATCGCCGCCGCCAATCGGCAACCAGCTATCGTGGGTGAACAACGGTCGCCAGAAGAACCCCGCGACTAGGCCGGCTAACGTCAACAACGCCGCCACCTCATGGAAGAGGGGAATGCGGCGCGGATCGCGGCGGGCCTGATAGCCGAGCAAGGCCAGCACCAGCAGGGCCAGCCCGGCAGCCGGCAAGGCCAGCGTCAGCGGGAGGAGGGGTTTCATCAGCGAGGGGCCGGCGCGCCGGCGGGTGGGCTATCGGGGCCGGCGGTGCCCCCCTGCACCGATCCCCAACTCAGCCCTTCGCGGACCATAGCGATCAGCCCAGCCAGCGCCAACGGCAAGAAGCCGAAAGCATGAAAAAAGGTCGCAAAGGCCAACGCCGTGTCGGGGTCTACACCAAAGACGCGCAACGACTCTTTAGCGGTGGCGTGATATACGCCGACATAGCCGGGCGCGGAGGGCACGGTCATCATCAGGTTCGTCGCATCCACCAACAGGGCGGGCGCGGTCCACTGGAGCCAGAGGCCGAAGCTGCCCAGGACGAGATAGGCGCTGAGGAGATTGGCCCCCCAACTGAGCGCCGTCCACGCGACCAGCCCCGGCGCAACGGCACGGCTCCGCAGCGGCCGCAGCCCGTCCAGCACCTGATCGCTAAGGCGCACCACGGCGGGACGGAAGCGTAGCGGCAACAGCCCCAGCAGCCGGTCGCGCACGGCGCGGGCCACGTTGGGCAGCAGCGCCGCCGCCAGCACAACCACAAACAGGCCACTGAATGCGACCGCCGCCCCGACCGCCGGGCCACGAAACGCCGGGGGCAAGGCAATGAACGGCAAAATGGCCGCCAGGATCACGATCAAAGCCATCGTGTCGAGGACTTTTTCCACCAAGATGGTCGAGAGCGTGCGCGCCACCGGCAAGCCCGCCGTGGCGCGCAACACCGTGGCCCGCACGACCTCGCCCGTGCGGAGCGGCAGCACGGTGTTGAACAAGTAGCCGATCAGCAGCGCGGCGGTGAGGCGCGGGTAGGGGGCCAGCGCCTCGTCGGGATGGTAGAGCAGCCGCCAGCGAAACACTTTGCTGGCAATAGCCACCAGCCAGGGCAGCACGGCCAGTGCGAAAATCGCCGGGTTGATATGGCCGAACGCCGCCGCCACCTGGTCAAAGTGGATGTCGCGCAGCGCCAGATAGAGCGCCACGAGGCTGATCCCGATGCCGAGGGCGGCAATCAGCTTTTTCATGGCGCTTAGTGCCCCGGTCCACCGCCGGGCGGCGGCGCAATCTCGGCCAGCGTGCCGGCGTGCTTCAAGACCAGCGTGCGCGCCCGCTCCAAGCTGGTTGCCAGCAGGTTGCCTCGCAGGAGTTCCCAGTTGGGGTTTTCGTGGTAATCGAGGTGATAGATGACGTTGCGCGGCTGGGCATAGCACGGGCGGCCCAACAGGGGAAACATCTCGGTCAGGAACGCCACTTCCCAGCTCGCTTGGCCGCCTTTGGCGTGATCCAGCACGTCGTTCGTGGTGCTGTAGTAGTCCAGCAAGATGCGGCGCACCAGCGCGTCCTGGCGGAACAGCGTGCCGGGGGCAAACTGGGTACGCCCTTCCAGTGCGGTGCGCCGCAGGCCGGGGTTTTTGAGCAAGGGGGCCAGGAAGCCGTAATCCGGGTGTTCAGCGACAAAGCTGCTCAATAGGCTGAGGGAGCCGCTCGGCAACACCACATCGTCGTCCATAAAGCACACCTGTGGCCCGGTGAGCGCTTCCAGCAAGGCCAAGCGCCCGCCGCTGAACGGGCGCTGGCGGTCGCGGTGGTGTTCGTAGGTACAGGTAATGCCCCGGTCGAAGGCCAGGCGCAAGGCGGCGTTGAAATCATCGCGCTGGATCACCGGGCGTTCGGCGGTATCCAGCACATGAATGCGGATGTCCGCAACGTTTTGCAGCAGCACACTTGCCAGGGTCATCGCCAGCGTCGGCTTGCCGCCGGTCAGGATGCCGATCTGGATCGCCACGCCGGGCGGCGGGGCAGCGGGCGGGTTAGACATTAAACAAGATATTCACGATGTCGCCGTCGCGCACCAGGTAGGTCTTGCCTTCCATCCGCACTGTGCCGCGCTTTTTGGCCTCGGCCATCGCGCCGGCAGCGATCAGATCGTTGAACGCGACCACCTCGGCGCGAATAAAGCCGCGCTCTAGGTCGCTGTGGATCACCCCGGCGGCCTGCTGGGCGGGCGTGCCGCGGCGGATCGTCCAGGCGCGCACTTCGTCGTCGCCGGCGGTCAGGAAGCTGATCAGGCCCAGCAGTTCGTAGGAGCGGGTGATGACGGCCCCCAGCGGCGACGGCCCCAGGCCCAGGCTGTCGCGGAACTCGGCAGCCTCGGCGGGCGGCAGTTGGGCCACTTCCATCTCCAACTGCGCGCAAATCGCCAGCGCATCGGCCCCCATATCCGACCAGATGGCTTTGGCGGCATCCACCAGCGTATCGCCGCCGTCCAGGTTGCTCTCGCCCAGGTTGAAAACGATCAGCCACGGTTTGTTGGAGAGGAAGCCGTAGTTTTTGATCAGCTTCTGATCGTCCTCGCTTAGGTCCAGCGCCCGAATCGGCCGGTTGGCTTCCAGTTCGGGCAGGATGCGCTGCAACACTTCCAGCTCGCGCTCCTGCACTTCGCGTTCCGCTGGGCGCATCTTGCCCAAGTCGCCCTTAATGCGTGGGATGCGCTTTTCGATGATGCCCAGATCGCTGAAAATCAGTTCGAGCGTCACCGCATCCAGGTCGCGCAGCGGGTCTACGGAGCCGGCGGGGTGCGGCAGGCCGGCGCTCTCAAAGGCGCGCACCACGACCACCAGCGCGTCATTGGCCGCCACCGCGCTGAGGAACTGGCGACTCAAGCCCTGCGACCGTGCTGCCGTGGGGTCGGCTCCCGGCGCGAGGCCGGCCACGTCTACATACTGCACGTCGGCGGGGGTGAGTTTGCGCGGCTTGTACATCCGCGCCAGCACATCCAGCCGGTCGTCGGGCACCTTAACCGTCGCCATATTGGGCGCATCCGACGCACCATAGGCCGAGGTTTGCGCCTGCGAATTGGTCAAGGCGTTAAACAGCGTCGTCTTGCCGCTCTTGGGCAAGCCACAAATTCCTAATGTCAGCGCCATGCGGCTGCACTCTCCCCGCTATCAGGTGTCAGGTGTCAGGTGTCAGGTGTCAGGTGTCAGGTGTCAGGCGTTTACCTGTAACGGGCCTATTGTACCAGACCAGGGGCGAAAGGTAAACCCGGCCTACGGTTGATCCCAGGAGCTATTCATTGTCGCGGTTAGAATACACGCTCACCTCTATTGAGGAGTGGAGCACCCCTAGG
>JALYUO010000150.1 GCA_030853735.1 Chloroflexota bacterium | reverse complement strand
CGCTACCCGCCCACAATCCGTCCCTTGTCGGGCGCTGGGCGGGCTACGCTGAATCGTTACTTACGCATTACGCATTACGCATTACGCATTAGGAGGACACTGCAATGGCTGATAGCTTGGGACCGATCTTGCCGCTGCCGGGGCTGGAGCCGGCGCTGCCGACAGATGGGGCGTTGTCGGGGGATGAGACGACGGCGGGGGAGACGCAACCTTCGGCGGACCCGCCGGGGCGCGGGACCGCGACGGGCACGGACCCGACCGCCGAGCATTTGCAAACGGATGGGGGCGCGGCCAGTGATACGGGGCACAACTGGAATATGGACCCACCCGGTTCGGCAGTGGACACGACGGTACGGGATGCTTAGGATCGACCGGTGATGCTGGATTGGAGCGCGCTACTGGGGCTGTGCGTGACGCTGTTGGCGTTGGTGGCCGGCGGGGCGCTGATCGCGGCGCGGCGGGCGCAGGCGCGCAGTGGGCTGCCACGGGCGCGGGTGGTCTACACTGATGCGGGGGCGGGGGGCCGGGCGACCGACTCGCTGTTTTCGCGCCGCTATGGGCTGGTCGGCAAGCCGGATTATCTGCTGGAAGCGGAGGGCGGGTTGATCCCGGTGGAGGTGAAACCGACGCGCCGGGCGGCGGAACCCTATCCGGGCGACATCTTGCAACTGCTGGCCTATTGCCTGTTGGTGGAGGAGACGCATGGTCGCCCAGCCTATGGGCTGCTGCGCTATGCCACGGCCACCTTCCGGTTGGACTATACAGACGCCGCCCGCGCCCACCTGCTGGAGACTGTGGCGGCGATCCGGGCCGCCACCCGTGCGGGCGAGCGTAGGCGCAGCCATAGCGATGCCGGGCGCTGCGCCCATTGTATGTTCAACGAGGTCTGTGACGAATCGCTGGCCCCGCCGCCCTAACCCCCCGTCCCCTTCCCTACGGAGGAAGGGGGAGCGGGACGGATACTACTCTGGTGTTGATGTGGGTTTGAAGGCAGGCGGTCCCCGAATGCGGAGCGAATACCCCCATAGTGGGAGCGATTGGCAGGCGGCTATACGCAAAAAGGGGGTGGGGTGGTATAATCAGGCGATGCGCCTGAGTAGCGCGTAGGGGAGCAATGATGGATAGGGGCGAGGACACGGAATTGGCGGCGGAAAGCGGTACAGTCCCGGCGAGCCTGGGCGGCATGACGGGGACGCTGTTGAGCGATCTGGCGGCCAAGACGCGGCTGCGCGAGGGGGCGGCGGGCATCGAGGCGGTGCTGCGGACGATCCACCGGCACGGCGGGCTGACAGGACGCGATTTGGCGCGTCAGACGCGGCTGCCGATCCCGGTGGCGACGGCGGTGCGGCGCGAATTGGAGAAGGCCGGGCTGGTGCAGCCGGGGCCGTATATTCGGCTCTCGCCACAGGGGTTGGTGCTGGTCGAGGGGGCATGGGGCTGGGTGGGCACCGGCTTTCTCTGCCCGCTGTGCCAGGGGCGGCACGTTGTGGCGGGCAGCGAATGGGCGGGCGTGCTGGAACAGTTGGAACTCTGGTTCGCGGCCAACCCGACCGTGGATGTGACGTTGGACCAGAGCTTTTGCACGCCGGAGACCAACCTGCGGCGCGTCCTCTATGGGCAGACCCAGGGCGCGCTGGCCGGCAAAGCGGTGCTGCTGCTGGGTGATGATGATTCGGTCAGTCTGGCGTTGGGCTTGGTCGGGCGGTTGCTCAGTCCGCAGGGCGGCGGGCGCTTGGCGCGGCGCATCTGTGTGGTAGACACCGACCAGCGGATTCTGGACCACATCGCGGCCTGCGCCGCCGAAGCCGGGCTGGAGATAGAAACGGTGGCCCATGATTTGCGCGAGCCGTTACCGGATGCCTTACAGGGCGTGTTTGACACGGTGTACACCGATCCGCCCTATACGCCGCAGGGAGCCGAGTTGTTTGCATCGCGGGCGATCCAGGCGCTAGGCACGGAGCAGGGGCGGCAACTGTTCCTGTCCTTCGGCCATCGCCCGCCCGCCGAGCAGGGGGCGCTGCTGGGCCGTTTGGCCGGCATGGGCCTGGCTCCGGTGGAGATCCTTCCCGGCTTCAATGAGTACCAGGGCGCGACGGTACTGGGCGGGGTGGGGCAGATGATCCGCCTGCTGACGACACCGACGGCTGCGCCGCAGGTGGCGGGCTATTTTGCCGGCCCGCTCTATACCGGCGAGTTGAACCCGACAGTGCGCCTCTATCGCTGCATGGGCTGCGGCAGCAAGCTGCGAGTGGGCCAGGGCGACGAGTCGGCGGCCCCCAGCATCGAGGCGTTGAAAGCGCAGGGTTGCCCGCGCTGTGGCGCGGTGCTGTTTATGCTGGAGTCGCGCGAGGGGGCGGGGTGAGTGTGGGATCGAACCGACGACACCACGGAGGCACAGAGACACGGAGATTTTCGGGATATAGCTATTAGTTTGCTGACAGCTATGAAGGCTCTAGTAGTGTGTCAGCGCAAAATTGACAGGTGAAATCAGCCACCGCTTCACGGTTTTGCCTTGTCTGACCTGTCAGAATCGCGTTGACACACTACTAGCTTACAAGGAGTTATGCAGCGATGGATAAGACGATCAACACTGTGCAAACTGATGATCAACTCACCCGCATTGTGCAAGATGTGGTCACCACCGGGGATTGGGTCATCGTGGAGCAAGACGGGAAGGCGGTTGCGGTTGTCGCTCCTATCGAGTGGTACGCGCAATGGCAGCGTTCGCGCGAAGCGTTTTTCAAACGGATGGATGAAGCGTCCCTGCGGGCGAATATGGATCCTGATGAGGCTGAAGCTTTAGTGGAGTCGGTGGTTCGTGAGGTTCGTGCCACTAGGCAACAATGAGAGTCGTTGTTGATACAAATGTCTTCGTGAGCAGATTTCTGTCGCTTACCGGCGTACCGGCAGTAATTATGCAACGGTGGCGGCAGGGTGCTTTTACGCTGCTTGTCTCAGAAGAACTATTGGCAGAATATGCCAAGGCTCTTTCTTACCCCCGTATATACGCACGTCATGGCATGGCACAGCATGAGATTGCTGAGGCTGTTGATGAGGTTCGTCAATTTGCTCTTCTGCTGAATATCCGTGCTATACCGCCTGTTGTGCTCGCCGACCCAGATGATGACGTGTTTATTGCGTGTGCGGTTGCCGGTGGCGCTGACTACATCGTGAGCGGAGATAAGCACTTGCTGGCGTTGGGACAATACGCAGGTATTTCTATCGTAAATCCGCGAACATTCTTGGATCAAATTCGGAAAAGCCAGGGAACCTAAGTACAACCAAATAGATTCTGAGGAATGAGCTAGGCAGACGGTGCCAATACCATTCCACATGATTTGCTTGTCCACATGATTTGCTTGATTGTACTTAGATGCGCTTTCTGTAGATGCGTGCGTTGGTCTTGCTAGGAGGAGATGGCGGTCGGGTGCGCGTCGCCGGGTGGAACGGAACCGCCTCCTACCGTCCATTGCACAGCCCTGCGCGACTATAGTGCGGACGGGCGCGGCAAGCAGCGCCGCTACGCTAGGGAACTTGCGCTAGTCGCTAGTTAGGACTGAACGGAACTGATGACTAAGAAGCCTTATAATCGAGCGCCCGCGCCGCAAGGACCGCCTGCGCCGGCACCGGACCCGATGACGGTGGACTTGCCGGGCGGCAGGGCGATTATCCGCGTGGCGGCGGAGGGGGATTTGGCGGCGCTGGTGGCGTTTGAGATTCGGATCGCGGAGATTTCGTTTGGCGCGGAGGCGGTGACGGACCCGGCGGTGCATGAGAAGAAGTTGCGGAAGGCGCTGGAGCGGGGTGAGCCAGGGATGTTTGTGTTGACGCGGGACGGGGCGGTGCTGGGCTGGCTGTGGGCCACGTTCAACACCAACTTCCTGACCGACGAAGCCTACGCCACCTTCCGCAGCCTAGCGGTAGACGAGGGCGTGCCCGATCATGCCGCGCTGGCCGACGCGCTGTTCGGCTACGGCATCGCCTATGCGCGGCGGGCCGGGATGCGCGAAATTACCGGCAAGGTCCATGTGGCGAACACGCCGATGCGCCTGATTTATAAGAAAGCCGGCTTCAGCGCCGAGCATCTGACCATGAAGTTGCCGTTGCCCGATGCGTAACCGCCACGTCCTGTATGACATTTGGGTGGATGACCCCACGCCGCTAGAACGGGTGGGGCCGTTGGAGGATCTGTTGGTGCGCGCGGCGCTGGCGGGCGGGGCGACGATCCTGCACCAGTATTTTCACCCTTTCGCGCCCTGCGGCGTGACCGGCTTCCTGTTGCTGGCCGAGTCGCATCTCAGCGTCCACACTTGGCCGGAAGAGGGCTTCGCGGCGTTCGACATCTTTTCCTGCGGTGACATGGATACGGATGCGATTGTGGATACGGTGCGCCAAGCCCTGCAGCCGGTTCGCGAACGGTTGCAGCTGATCCATCGCGGGTTGCCCGGCGGCAGCGACGAGGACGGCCCGGCGTGTCCCGTGTAGACCGGGTGCCGGCTGCGCCTGCGCCGGCGGTCAAGTGCTTGGTTTGGGATCTGGACGGTACGCTCTGGCCGGGCGTTCAGGCCGAGGGGGATGCGCCGGAGCCGCAGGCGGCGTGGCTGGCGCTGATGGATCGGCTGACGGCGCGCGGTATCGTGCAGAGCGTGGCGAGCCGCAACGACCCGGCGGCGGGGGCGCGCTTGCTGGCCCATCCGGCGCTGGCGGGACGCTTTGTTGCGCCGCAGATCGGCTGGGCAGCGAAAGATGTGGCCTTGCGCCAGATCGCGGCGACGCTGAACATCGGGCTGGACACGCTGGCCTTTGTGGATGACAGCCCGTTTGAGCGGGCGGCGGTGGGTGCAGTGTTGCCGGAGGTGCGGCTATTCCAGCCTAGCGATTTGCCGGGGCTGGCGGCGCGGGCGGAGTTTGCCGGTGGGCCGGGCACGGCGGAGGCAGCGACCCGCACGCAGTTATATCAGCAAGCGGCCGTGCGCCAGACCGCCGAGCGTGATTTTGCCGGCGACCGGATGCGCTTCCTCCAATCCTGTGACATGGTGCTGACGCTGTGCCCGGCCACGCCGACGGACCTGCCCCGGCTGGACGAACTGGTGGCGCGCACCAATCAGTTGAACAGCACCGGCTATCGCTATACGCCCGCCGAGATTGCCGCCCGTGTGGCCGACCCAGCGGCGTGGCTGGTGCCGGTGGCGCGCTTGCAAGATCGGTTTGGCGACTATGGGCTGATCGGCGCGGCGTTGCTGGATCGGCGCGATGCCGGTGTGTGGGGGGTGGCGTTGCTGATGCTGTCGTGCCGGGTGGAGGGGCGCGGCATTCCGGCGGCGTTGCTGCGCTGGTTGCTGGGGCAAGCGGGCGCGGCGGGCGTGCCGGCGCTGACGGCGCTCTACCGGGCCAATCCGCAGAACCGGCAGATGGCGCTGTTGCTGCGGCAATTGGGCTTCCACGCGACGGCTGCCGCCCCGCCGTCCGATCCGGCCAGCGCCGGGGCGACGGTCTATGGTCGGGCGACCGCGCCGCCGTTGCCCGCCTATCCGGCGTGGTTGCGGCTGGCAGTGGCGGGCTTTCCGCCGGAGGCGTTATGAGCATAGCTGACTGGGCGGCGCGGGTGCGCGGGTGGTTGGCGCAGGTGTTGGACCGGCCCCTGGCGGCGTTGGTGGCCCTGCCGGACACGACGGCGCTGTTCGGCCCGGATCTGAACCTGGATTCGTTTAGCGGCATGGCGCTGCTGGCGTTGATCCAGCGCGATACGGGGCTGGACGTGGCGGCGGACGATTTGGGCCTGGAGAGTCTGGAGACGCTGGGCACGCTGGCGACTTATCTCCAAGCGCATTTGTCGTCGGAGACGGGTTGATCCGCGCAGGGCCGCGAAGACGCGCGCAGATGACGATTTTGATCCACGAAGGAACACGAAGAAGCACGAAGACGAAGGACGATATTTGACCCGCGCAGGACGCGAAGAGCCGCGAAGGACGATATTTGACCCGCGCAGGACGCGCAGGGGCGCGAAGAACGATATTTTGACGGGTTAAAACGCCGCCGGGACGGATGTCGCGGCGGCGGGAGTTTTTCCGTTGCTGGGGGGTTATACGCCGACTCTGGCTTTGCGTTCGCGCCAGATGTAGGCACCGAGCAGGATCAGGGCGACAGGCAGCAGCGTGCCGGGCGTGGATAGGCGGGAGGAACTCGTCAGGTCGTCCAGGCCGCCGAAGAAGATCGCGGCGCTGGGGATGAGCCACCACCATTGGCGGCGATCCATGAGCCAGAGGCTGAAGAAGCCGAGGCCCAGGCCGATGGCCGACCAGCCGCCGCCGTCGAAGCCGGTAGCCGCGTCGAGGACTGCGCCTGCGCCGAGGCCGGTCAGGATGCAGCCGGGGATGCGGAAACCGAGCATCCCGCCGCGCCGGCGGCTGACGTAGAGGAAGATTTGCCCCAGCGCCAGCAGGAACATGGTGCCGAAGACATGGGTGCCGTGGGCACCGTCCAGCAGGAGCAAGGCCAGTGCGCCCAGCCCGATCAAGAGCGGCCCGGCGATGGGTGCGAACGGCGTGGACATGGCGTTGCCCACGACGTTGTTGAGCGCGGGCGGGGCATAGCCCCCCGGACCCTGGTAGAAGGGCGGCGGCACCTCGTAGCTTGTGCCGGTGCGCGCATCACGCGGGGCGGGCACCGGAGGCAGGTAGGTGGTGGGGGTGCCGACCGGGTCGGCGGGCGCGGGCCACGGGCCGGCTGCGGGGCCACGGGCTGCGTCGGCGGGCAGGTGGCGGGTTTCGTTCTCCATCAGGCTTTCTCCTCGTCTAAATAGCGTCACTCGCGATCCCTTTGCCCCATATACGCACGGTGCTGGTGGGGGGTTACAAGGCGGCGGGAGGGCGCGGGGCGGCGGTGGGTGGCTGGATCGCTGCCGCGTGCTGCCAGACGGGTAGGCAGGGGATGTGCCGCTGGGGGACGGGCAGCCGGTGCCACAGTGTTCTGAGCCAGGCGCGCAGGCTGTCGGGCGGGTCTAATTGGCGATTGAGCAGGCGGCGGGCGGCGGAACCGGCTGGGTAGAGATGCCATGCGCCGTCCTGGCGGGCGACGATTTGGTGCCAAGTGGCCGGTTGGAGAGTGGGTGCGGCGGCGCAGATCGTGGCGGGCAGCCCCCGCCGACGCACGCCGCACACAAACAGCACGCCGCCGGGGGCCAAGTCGGCGGCCAGGGCGGCCCAGCCGGCGACCGGCGCACGAGCGGCGCGGCAGTCCAGCACGATGAGCGCGTAGGGTGGGGCCGGCGGCAGATCGGCCCAGGTCGCTACCCGGCCTACGCCGGGTTCGGGTGTCCC
>JALYUO010000011.1 GCA_030853735.1 Chloroflexota bacterium | reverse complement strand
CCCGCTCAACTACCGCCGCTTGGCCGAACTGGTACAGAGCCAGCGCAACGGCGTGGGGCGATCGATCTGGGTGCTGGGGCCGGCGGTGGTCCACTCCGGCGCACGCGAGGCCATGTCGTGGCTGATCCGCCAGGGCTATGTCACAACGATCTTCGGCGGCAACGCCGTCGCCACGCACGACATCGAATCGGCGCTCTACGGCACTGCGCTGGGCATGGACTTGGAGGGCCAGGTGATCAGCGGCGGGCATCGCCACCACATGGACGCGATCAACGCGATCCGGGGAGTGGGGTCTATCGCTGCCGCCGTCGCAAGCGGGCTACTCACCAACGGCATCATGTACAGCGCGGTCACAACGGGCACTAATTTCGTGCTGGCCGGCAGCATCCGTGACGACGGCCCGCTGCCCGAAGTGATCACCGATGCACTGACGGCACAGGACACGATGCGCGGCTACACCCAGGAGGCGACCCTGGTGGTGATGCTCGCCACGATGCTCCATTCGATTGCCACCGGCAACATGATGCCGACCTTTGTGGAGCAAGGCGACACGCTACGCCCGGTCTATACCGTGGTGGTAGATCAGTCGGAGAACGTGATCAGCAAACTGATCGACCGGGGGACGCACCAAGCGGTCGGCGTGGTCCGCAACGCCGATGATTTTTTGTGCCGGCTGGTCCACGAGTTGGAGAAGATGGAACAGGTCGTAACCACTAACGATACCGAGGGGACAAAAAGAGAATATGCCCAGCATCAAGCTGCAATCACTACTCGCTAACCTACCCGCCGACTGGGGAACCGTGGAGCAGCCCCCCGCCAAGCCCGCAGTTGCGATCACCAGTGTGGCCGAAGACTCGCGACGGGTGCAGCCGGGCGCGCTGTTCCTGGCGCGCAAAGGGCGCGGCACGGATGGACACAGCTTTATCGCGGCCGCGCTAAAAGCCGGAGCGGTCGCTGTGGCCGGCGAATTGCCTCTAGCCGATCTACCCACCCCCTTGCGGAAGGGCGTGGCCTATTGGCAGGTACGCGACGGCCACACGGCGTTCGCGCTGCTGTCTGCCGCCTTCTACGGCTTTCCCAGCCGCAGCATGACCGTGATCGGCGTGACCGGCACCGACGGCAAGACGACGACCAGCACGCTGCTGCACAGCATCCTGACCGCCGCCGGCCTGCGCGCCGGGCTAATCACCACCATCGCGGCGTTGATCGGCGACCAAGCGCTGGATACCGGCTTCCATGTCACCACACCCGAAGCGTTCGACTTGCAAGGCTATCTCGCCCAAATGCGCGATGCCGGCTGCACTGTCGCCGTGATCGAAACCACCTCGCACGCGCTCGATCAGGCGCGCGTCGCCTACGTGGACTACGATGTGGCGGTCGTGACCAACGTCACGCATGAGCATCTCGACTGGCATGGCTCGTGGGAAGGCTACATGGCGGCCAAAGCGCGACTCTTCCAAGCGTTGGCGACCACCACGCGCAAGCCCAATGTGCCGAAAGTGGCGGTCCTCAACCGCGACGACCGCTCCTATGAATGGCTGCAAGGCACCAGCGCCGACCGCGTACTGACCTACTCGTTGGTCGAGGGGCAAACGGGCGCGGATTGCACGGCCTCGCATATCAAGATTGATCGGCACGGCACGCGCTTCACGCTGCACACCCCCACCGGTTTTGCGCCCATACGCTTGCACCTGTTGGGCCGCTACAATATCGCCAATGCGCTGGCAGCGGCCGCCGCCGCCCAGGTGCTAGGCGTGCCGTTGCCGGCCATCGCCGCCGGGCTGAGCGCGGTGCAGCGCATCAAGGGGCGCATGGAGTGGGTCCACGCCGGGGACTTCGACGTGGTGGTAGATTTCGCCCACACACCCAACGCACTGGGCGAGACGCTGCGCCTAGCCCGCACATTGGTGCCGCCGGGCGGGCGCGTGATCTCCGTGTTCGGCTCGGCGGGCTTGCGCGATGTTACCAAGCGGCGGCTGATGGGCGAGGTCGCCGGGCGCTTGGCCGATTACACCGTCGTGACCGCCGAAGATCCGCGCACCGAAGACGTGACCGCCATCAACGCCGCCATCGCCGAGGGGCTAACCGCGCAGGGCCGGCAGCTAGGGCGCGATTTCGTGCTGGTGCCCGACCGCGCCGCCGCGATCACTGCCGCCGTAGCCGCCGCCCGCCCTGGCGACTTTATCGTGACCTGCGGTAAGGCGCACGAGCAGTCCATGTGCTACGGCACGACCGAAACACCGTGGGATGAGTTCGCGGCAGTGCGCGCGGCGCTGGCCCAACGCGGGGTCACACTGGCTCCGCCCGGCGACTAATTGCGCTACGTGCGGGGTACAGTTCCTGCTGAGTTAGCTCTCTGAGCGTAAACAACACCCTATTAGCACAGGAGGCAATCCCGATGGACAACTTGAAAGATGATGCCCAACACGCCGGCGATAAATTGAGTGAGGCGGCGGATAATGTCGGCTTCCAAGCCGACCGCGCGGCAGACCACCTGAGCCACGATGCCCAGGTGGCCGGCGACACACTAGGCCAAAAAGTGCAGCAAGCCGGACATGACGCAACCCAAAACGCGCAGCACGCCCAACACGAGAGCCACGGCATTGTGAACGACATCTTGCACGTCGGCACCGATGCCGGCCACAAGATCGGGGAGTTTGTAGACCACTTAGTTCATGGAGCCGCAGCGGTGCCGACCGATCTGGGCCATGCTGTCAGTCATGGCGAACACAGTATTGCCACTGGCATCCATGATGCTGTCGTGGGAGTCGCGCACCATGCGGGCGATGCCGCCGGCAGCGTGATCCACCACAGCGATCACGCCGCCAGTGATGCTGGTCATGCCGCCCAGCAAGCCGCCGACAACGTGGGCCACACCGCGCACCAGGCCGCCGCCGATGCCGGCGATGCCGCCGACCACGCCGCCCAGGATCTGAGCAGCACGATAGACCACGCCGCCACCGACGTGAAGCGCGCCGCCGACGATGCCGCCGCCGACGGCAAGCTGGTCTAACCGAGCCAACCCACGCATAGAACAGGCCGGGCGCATTGGGCACCCGGCCTGTTGCTATAGGATCGTCAGCGGTTATAAGCCGAGCGCGGCTTTCACCTTCGGCTGGGCATATATCGTATCTAAGGGAATACCTTCGTTGTACTTCGGCGGACCATTAGGCTGCTGTGGGTCCATATATTTGCCGTGATGTAGCGCCACTGGCAACCACTCCACCGTAAAGCATGGCGATCCCGAAGATCCAACTTCCGTGTTGGTCTGATACCACAGTCTTGTGCGATCTTTGTTAACCTCGACCACAGAATTAGGAGCCGTTACTACTTGTTGCGGAGCAGTTTGCAGGGATTTTAGGTCTGGGTGTTGCACGATGTACAGATCATCACCCGGCACAAAGGTGTGTGGATCGAGTGACGGTTTAAGCCAGCCACGGAGCGGACCGTCTGCTGCCGGATCGGTGCCGGGGCTACCCACCAATTTCACCAGAGCATAATCTAAACCATCGAAAGGCTCGTTTGTGTACGAGCTGTAGTCAATTAACCAGTCGTCCGCTAAGTGAACCTCCACCCAATGCTCCAAGGCACCATCATCCTTGCGGGTGTAGTCAAAACGTACTTTCACCTGGGAGGCGAGGCTGCGGTCGGTGATAACTTCTTTCAACACATGATGATTGGTGAGCAGCAGGTTAGGTGCGACAAGAAAGCCTGTACCGAATTGTTTGGGTGTTTCAATGCGGCATACGGGGCGACAGGCAGCTACCGCGCGTTTCAGCACGACGCTATCAAGGTAGCTGTTCAGCCCCTTTCCCGCACGCACGAAGGCTTCGGCTTGTCCACCCACCGGAGCCGACTCCATTAGCGTTTGCAGATTCTTCCACGGTGTAGATTCATGCAGTTCAGCAGGGCGAATGAGATGGTAGCGGTCAATCACATCGCTCAGGTACTGGGCATTGTCCGCCCCAACTAGCTTACGGCTTATCAGTTGGTCCAATACTGCACCCAAAACAGTATAGCCGGGCCGACCATCCTGCGGTACACCCTGATCTTGCGCCATCTGTATTAGTTGGCTTGCTGTATCCGCAGGTGAGCCGCCCCAATTAAAGTTGTCCAGCAACTGATCGGATAAACCCGCATCTTCCATAAATCGTACCCGCGCTCCTGGGTCGGTCAGTACACGCGAGAAAGCACGCTGAATAAGGAGTTGGACCCTAGCTTTATCGTCGAATGACAGCTTGTTACTTGCAGGCAACACGGGTGCCGGAGTAACAGGTGGCGAGTTGGGGGGGATCGACTGAGGACCATTCCCCCCGCCTATGCCAACATCTGGCCCAGCCAGCGCCGTTGCCGTGCCGGTGGTTACTCGGTTCGCCATTTTGGCCGCGAAGGCTTTGAGATCGGGATTGCCTGGATTGCCATTGTTTTGGTCCATAGCGGCCGCTAGTAGGTCCGCATCCCGTCCCCCATCCACGGCCCACTGAACTAGGTTATAGACCATCGTGTTCAGGGGTCCATCGGCCACAAACGTGTTCAGGTTTTGGCCCAGCTCCAAGCCCACCATCCGTTCCAGCGCGCTTTTTTGACGAAAAGCACTCAGCAACGCCCTGTGGAACTCGCGGATCTCGTCAAGGGTCAATTTAGGGGTAAATGGCATCTGGAGGTCTCCTTACGAAACAACGACCATCATAAAGGGGTGATCCTGGTAGTCCTAGCTAACGCAACGGGTTGATGGCGCGCAGTATAGCAGATTTCACCAGTCCATGCAATAGTAAACCAGCGTCGCGGAACATGGCCCGCCGCTACCCGCCGCAGCTTTATACGTAATACGCAATACGTGGTATAATAGATAGAACATCTGTGCCAAGCCAAAGGAGATCGCTATGCCCCCGCGCACGCAAACTAAGACTATGTATGTCTGCCAACAGTGTGGTAGCGAGTCGCCGAAGTGGCAGGGGCGCTGCCCGGATTGCGGCGAGTGGAACACCTATAGCGAAGTTCAGGTGAGCGGGGGCAGCGCGGCGGCGGTGAACCGGGCGACCGCGATACTGCGCGGCGACGGCAGCCAGCCGGTCGCCCTGCCCGATGTGAGCGCCGACGAGTTTCCGCGTCTGGTCGTGCCGGGCAGCGAGTTTAACCGCGTGCTGGGCGGCGGCGTGGTGCCGGGGTCGCTGGTGTTGATGAGCGGCGACCCTGGAATCGGCAAATCTACCCTGCTCCTAGATGTGGGCGCGCAACTAGCAAGCAATGGGCGCAAGGTGCTGTATGTGTCGGCGGAGGAGTCGATCCAGCAGATCAAGCTGCGGGCCGACCGGCTGGGGTTAAAGCAGCCCGATCTGTTTTTGCTGGGCGAGAGCGATTTGGACGCGGTGCGGACGCAGATCAGCAACCTCAAACCGGGGCTAGTGATCATCGATTCGATCCAGACGGTGTATCTGCCCGAACTACCCTCGACCGCCGGCAGCGTGACCCAGGTGCGCGAAAGCACCGCCGCGCTGATGAAGCAGGCCAAGAGTTCGCATATCCCGATGTTCCTGGTCGGCCATGTGACCAAAGAGGGCAACATTGCCGGGCCGCGCGTGCTGGAACACATGGTAGACGCGGTGCTGTACCTAGAGGGCGACCGCTTCCACCAGTACCGCCTGTTGCGGAGCGTGAAAAACCGCTTCGGCAGCACCAACGAGGTCGGCGTGTTCGAGATGGCCGCCGAGGGGCTGATCGAGGTGCCCAATCCGTCGGCGGCGTTTCTGGCCGAGCGCATGGGCGGCGTGTCCGGCTCCACGGTGGCGGTGACGATGGAGGGCACCCGCCCGCTGCTGGTGGAGGTGCAGGCGCTGACCACGCCCAGCGCGACCGGGATGCCGCGCCGCACGGCCAACGGCATTGATGTGAACCGCCTGCACCTGCTGTTGGCCGTCCTCACCAAGCGCATGAACGTGCCGCTCTACAACCAGGATGTGTATGTCAACATCGTGGGCGGCCTCAAAATTGACGAGCCGGCGGTGGACTTAGCGGTGGCTGTTGCCATCGCCTCCTCGTTCAAGAACGTGCAGGTGGACCCCGAACTGGCGGTGGTCGGCGAGGTGGGGCTGTCGGGCGAACTCCGCAGCGTGGGCCAATTGGACCGCCGCCTAAATGAAGCGGCCAAGTTGGGCTTCCGCCGCGCCATTTACCCCAAGACCGCCCGCCCGCCACGCATCGATCCCGGCATCCAGGCCCGCCCAGTGGCCGACCTGGGCGAGGCGATTGAGGCGGCGCTGACGGCGTGAGCCGAATGCGGAGTGCGGATTGCGGATTGCGGAATAGTGACGGCGTGAGACGAATGCGGAGTGCGGAATGCGGAATAGCGACGACCATGTTGGGGTAGTAGCGGTTCGTTGTCTATTGTAGCTGGTAGCGGCGCGATATTTGCTAAAGTAATCGCCGCGTAGCACCCATTCCGTGCTCCGCATTCCGCATTCCGCATTCGGAGGGCTGCCGCATGGCAAACACCGGCTTCACCCAAGACCAACTGTTCGCTGTGCTATGGAGCATCGGGCGTGCCCTTGCCATTCTGATTGTCGGCTTGCTGTTGGCGCGGTTCGCGCGGCAGGGCATTATGCGCCTGGGGGTCAATCGGCGCATCGCTGTCAACCTCACCGCACTACTGGGCAACCTCGCGCAGATGCTGATCATCGCCTTTGCGTGCGTGCTGATCCTGCCGACCTTTGGCGTGGATTGGACCGGCTTGCTGACCCTGATCGGTACGGTGGGCTTGGCGATCTCGCTGGCCTTCCAGGATTTGTTCAAAAACATCATCGCCGGCATTTATATCCTGATCGAACGGCCCTTCCAGATCGGCGACGTGATCACGGTGGAGCGGGCGGGCAGCCCCATCACCGGCACCGTGCAGGCTATCGAACTGCGCGTGACCGCGCTGCGGACCGTAGACGGCTTGCAGGTGATCGTACCCAACGGCACACTATTCACCGAAGTCCTCACCAACCGCACCGCGTTCAACCTACAGCGCGACATCCTCAGCGTCTGTGTCACGCCGGGTGACCGCACGTTGAGCAACCTGACCACCACCATCACCGATACGCTGCGAACGATCCCAGAGATCAGCGGCAGCCCCGCGCCCAGCACACGGGTGGAGAACTATTCGCCCACGCAACTCAAGCTGTATGTTGAGTTCTGGTCAGCGCCGGCGGCCGAAGCCACCGCCACCGGCGCGGCGGTGCTGGCCTTGCGCCAAGCGCTACCTGATGCCGATGTCGCGGTGATCGCCTGATGGGGCTGCGGCTAGGCATCCTCGGCGGCACGTTCGACCCCATCCACCTGGGCCATCTGGTTATCGCGCAGGAAGCCGCCGCCGCGCTGGCGCTGGACCGCGTACTGTTTCTGCCCGCCGGGCGACAACCGCTCAAACAAGCCCAGGCTACCACGCCAGTGATCCAGCGCGTTGCCATGATCAGAGCCGCCATCGCGGATAATCCCGCTTTTGCCCTCTCCCGCGCCGACCTGGACCAGCCCGGCCTGAGCTACACGGTGGACACGCTCGACCGCTTGCGGACTGCCTGGGGGCCAGAGGCACAGTTTTGGTTCATCATCGGCGCAGACGCGCTGGCAAATCTGCTGGCGTGGCGCGACCCGGCGGGCATTCTGGCCCGCACGCGGCTGGCTGTCGCGCCCCGCCCCGCTGTGACCGTGCCCTGGTCGGTGCTTGATGCCGCGTTACCCACGCTCCGCAGCCAGATTGATGCGATTCCCGCGCCGCCTATCGCGGTCAGCTCCACCGATCTGCGCGCCCGCGTCGCCGCCGGTCGCCCCATCCGCTACCTGGTGCCCGACAACGTGGCAGCCTACATTCGGCAACATGGCCTGTACTGTGGGCGGTGAGCCGTGGGCGGTGGGCGGTGGGCGGTG
>JALYUO010000067.1 GCA_030853735.1 Chloroflexota bacterium | reverse complement strand
GAATAGCCCTGCTGCAGGTTTACCTTTATAACGTAAGACCTATATGAATGGTAAATGGTATCAATACGCGGCGCATTAGTACCTGGGTAGAAACACGGCTGTGTCGAAGAGCTACAGCTAGGTAGTGTGACATCAGGCGGGAAGGGACCATTAGCACTATGGATAACTAAGCGTTCAACATAGTCAAAGAAGGTATTTCCAGGTGCTACATCCGCAAAAGTCGCTGGCCTACCAGAGGTGTTGTCAGAGAATCCAGCAGAGTTTGATATTATTTTTGCCATCTGTTGGCGACTAACAGGGTTTCCAGGAAGGAAACAGGGGGCAGCAATATAGTAGGGATAGGCATTACAAACATCCGCACCATAACCCGATATGATTCCAGCGCGATAAAGAGATTCTATATAAGTGAAAAATGTTGATCCGACTGGTACATCTGTGAAGTGTTGCGAACACGTAGGACTGCACAGATAATTATAGCCAAAGAGGCTTGACACTATCTTGCTAAACTGCGCTCGAGTGACAGCATTTTGTGGAAGGAAACAAGGAGAAGGTACCCCCTTTTGAGAGCAGGTCGGATCAGTATAGCCAGCTACCACGTTGGCAGTAACCAGTTGGTCAAGAGCAAAGCAAGCGTAATAATGAGAAGGTACGTCACTGAAGCCGTGACAAGCAACACTTGGTGTTGCATAAGCAATCGTTGGTTGAGACACATTGGGTCCAAGTATCGTAATCAATAAGAGTGTTATTATCATTACCCTGGTCATAGTAGTAAAAGCAGTTTTCATTATCAAACCTTTCGCCACTAGAATGAATCGGGGTGTGGTTCGTTGGGTAACCATGGCTAAGTCACCTTGTAACCTACAAGGCTGGTTATAAGCGATTATTACCAACTTGTCAAGTGTTTTTTTTGGGATTTCACAAAATCATTTGTGCATCATGTACTCTCCGCCAGCGCCGCCACATCGGCCAGGGTGTTGATCTCGCTTACGGGCTTGTCGGGGCGCAGGCGCACGATGCGCGGGAAGCGCAGGGCGTAGCCGCTTTTGTGGCGCGGGCTGGCCTGCACGCGGTCGAAGGCCACTTCGATCACGATCTCTGGGGCCACCACGCGGCCCGCCGTGAAATCGTGTAGCGTGTGCGCCTCGAACCAGGCGGTCAACTCGGTCAATTCCGCATCGGTCAGGCCCGAATAGGCTTTGCCCACGTTCAGCAACTGGCCGTCACTTTGCACCGCGAAAGTGAAGTCGCTCAGGAGGTGCCGCCGCCGGCCCTGGCCCCACTGCGCCGCCGTCACCACCACATCCAGCGTCGCCCGCGCCTTTTTCACCTTTAGCCAGGCCCGCCCGCGCCGCCCCGGCGTGTAGGGCGTGGTCGGGTCTTTGACCAGCAGCCCTTCGTTGCCCCGCGCCCGCGCCGCATCAAACAGCGCGTCCAGCCGGGTCGTCGCCGTCGCCGCGTCCGCCAGCTCACTGCTGGGCACCGCCAGCGTCGGGGCCAACACCAGACCCGGCCCGTCCGCGCCGATCAGCAGCGCCAGCCGCGCCCGCCGCACTTCCAACGGCGCGGGCAACAGCGACTCGCCATCGTCATACAAGATGTCGAAAGCCATAAAGGCCACCGGGGTGCGCGCCAGCAACGCCGCGCTGACCGTCTTGCGCCCCAGCCGCGTTTGCAGCGCCGCGAACGGCAGGCAACGCCCGGCGGCGGCATCATAGGCCACCGCCTCGCCGTCCAGCACAAAATCGCCGGGCAGCGCGGCCAGCGCCGCCACAATTTCGGGGAAGCGATGCGTCATCGGGTCCAGCGTGCGGGAGTAGAGTTCCACCCGGTCGCCGCTCTTATGCGCCTGGGCGCGCACCCCATCGTACTTATCTTCCACCCGGACTGTCATCGCGTCGGGCATTGCGCTCACGATCTCGGCGGGCAGTTCAACCGGGGTCGCCAGCATACTGCGGAGGGGGTGGAACAGTTGCAGCGTGGCCGACTCCAGCAGCCCTTGCCGGGCCAGCCGCGCCACCTCGCCGATGTCGCCCAGCAGCATATTGACCGTCTGGATCTGGCTGATCTTGACCTGCACCAGCCGCGCCAGCGCATCTTCGACGAGGCTCTCTTTCATCCCGGTCCGCATCTCACCGGTGGCGATTTTGATCAGGTAGCGCGCTTCGTCCGGCGTAGCACCGCCCAACAGATCGCGCAACAGGGCGGCTTTGGCGTGGGCACCGGCGGTCGCGGCCAGCCCATCGTAGGCGGCCTGCACCGCTTGCAGAGTGATCGGGGCATCAGGGGCCGGCGACTGGGCCGGCAGGATCGCCGCTGCCACATCGCCGATGTCGCCGTACTGGACATGGAGCGCGCCGTACTCCTCCGGCGGCAGCCCAGCCAACGCGCAGATCACCCCGATCAACGCCGCGCCGCCGATGTTCAGCGTGCGCGCATCATGCGCCGGAAACGGTCGCCCCGCCAGGAAGCGCGCGGCAATCGGCAGGTCAGCCTCGTCCAGTGTGTCGAAATACGCCCCCACTAGCGCCGACTTCTCCAGCCGCTTGGTCGTCGCCCCCGCTGCATCCGCCGTCAGCGCCAGATCGCGGAACGCCGCGCTCACCAGGGCGCTCACGCCTTGCCTGCTAAATAGCTACGCATCATAAACGCTCCAACAGGATTGCGACATGGTTGAAAAGGGCGCGTATCCTGCCTTGTGCAATAAGCAGGATACGCGCCGTTGCCCAGCCGAAGCGAAAATTAGCTATCGCTATCAGGCGCGCCGCGACCGCATGGCTTTGACAACCGGCCCCTTAGCGCCCGTAAGCCAAGTCTGGTATTCCGCCGACTCCATCGGGCACAGCGCCACCCGCCCCGCTGGATCAGAAACCAGCCCCCAGCCATACTTTTTGGCTAAGGGCGACGACCGCAAGCAGGGCTGGGGCTTGGCGAAAAACTCGGCGCGTAAGCGGGCGATTTCAGCCGTAGACTGCTCCCCCAGCGGATGCCGCTGCAACCACGTCTGGAATAGCACGTCCTCCTGGGTGTGGACGTAAGGATGGTCAGCGAGCATCTGGTATTGCAGCGCCGCGACTGTCTGCTTCGCACCCCGCGCCTCCGGCACCACGCTCCGGCGCACCGGGCAGTCCGCGGCCACCGCGATCAGCGTCTGATAATAATTCAGATCCATACGCCACCCTCCTAGCGCAAGCCGGCCCATCGTTGCCCGCTGTCTTCGTGATCCGGTAGGTCCGGCGTGGAGACACACACAAGCGTAATCCCGCTAATTCCTCCGTGTCTCCGTGTCTCCGTGTTGAAAACCGGGGTTAGCTGCGGTCACCGCGCAGGATGTTGCGCTCTGGCGGCGCTTGCGCCTCGCCCGTCGTGCGGGTTCCCTGCTGGGTCGGGCTGTAAGTGGTGCGAACCGGCGGCGCGGGAGTGCCCGGCGCGGGCGGGGCATAGCCGCCATACACGCCGACCGCCGCGCTAGGCCGCCCACCGGTAATCGTCACCGCCGCGCTGGTGCTGACCGCTGAGGTCAGCGTGCGGGCCTGCGCCTGGATCAGGTATTTGCCCGCCGGAGCCGGATCGCCTGCCGCTGTGCTGCCGTCCCACAGCAACTGATGGTCGCCCGCCCCGCGTGGCGCAGACCGCAACAGGGTCGTGACCACGCTGCCCGCGCCATCCACCACTTGCAGCGTCGTGCGTGCCCGCTTCGACAGGGTATAGGTGATCAGCATCCGCTCCTGCGCCGTCATGCCGTAGCGCGGCGCGACCAGGGCCGGGCGGTCGGTCGCCAGCTTCAGCGACACCGACGAGAACCAGCCGCCGAACAACACCCAGGCCAGCACAATAATCGCCAGCGCCGTCGCCGCCCCAGTGATCGGCAGGCTGGGCATTTCCGACGATGCCAGATCGTAGCGCACCTTGCGCTCCAACGGGGTCAGGTTGCCGGCCTGATCTTGCGCCTCCACCTGGATCGTGTTGTTGCCCACCACCAGGTCTACCGGCGCATCGAAGTGCCCTTGCCCGTCCACCAGCACCTGCCGCCCCTGCACGCTCAACTTCACACCGGGGTCGGTGCGGCCATACAGGTGGACCTGCGCCTCGTGGACGGTCGTATCATCGGCCAAGCTGTCGATCTGCACGCTCGGCGGGTGGGTGTCCAGTGTGGCCTGATGTTCGATGTGCGTCTTGTTGCCCACCGGGTCGGTCGCATCAATGACCAGCGGGTTCACGCCTTCGTCCAGCACCACATCCACATGGAACCGCCCGTCGGCGGCGGGGGTCGTTTCCTGCCCGTTGACGCGCACGCTCGTGCCGGGGTCCACCGTGCCGGCCACCGTGACCAGCTTCTGGTTGGTCCACGCGCCATCGGCAGGGCTGTCAATTTTCACCGCCGGCGGCTGATCCAACAGGTCCACCGTGCGGCTCACCTGCGCCTCATTGCCACTGGCATCGCGCACCAGCAGCGTGAACGGATTGGAGCCGTGGACCAGTTGGCGGTGCAAAGTGAAGCCGCCGCTGCTGTCGGCAGTCACGGGTGCGCCACCCTCAAACTGCACCGTCGCCCCGGCCTCGGTGATGCCCTGCACCACCAGATCGGCATTTTTCAGCTTCTGCCCATCGGTCAGGTTGACCAGCTTCACCGCCGGCGGCGTGGTATCCACCGCCACGGTCACGCTACCGCTCGTCGAACGCGCCGGGCCTTTGGCCGTGATCGAGATACGATACGCGCCGTCGGCGGCCACCGTGCCGGTATCCGTCGTGCCGTCCCAGGCGATAAAGTGCGCCCCGGCGCTTTCGCGTGTCTCTGGCCGCAGCAGCTTGACCGCCGCGCCATTCGCCGCAAAGACCGTCGCGCTCACCGCCGCATCTTCCGACAGGTCATAGCTGGCCGTCACGCTGCCGCGCCCCGTACTGGCGCTCGCGTCCACGCCGGGGTGCGGGGCAAACGTCGCCACATTGGAGCGCACCGCCAAATTGGGCGTGCGGAGCCACTGCAACGGGAACATCACCGCCAGCAACAGCAGTGCCCCGCCGATCAGCAGCCGCGACATCCAACTGTCGCCAAACCGCCCCGCCGCGCTCGGCGCAGGCGATTGCAGCCCGCCGGTCAGCCGTTGCCCAAACAGGCGCAACCCCCGTCCCGTGCCCTTCGCCCCGGCAGACTGGCGGCCCACGTTGCCCGTCCGCTGATTCTGGTCAGAACGCTGTCCCATAGGTCAATCCAATTCAATCGCAATTTCCCGTGCGGGCGGGGCCATGCGCCGCCCAGGCGGGCTTGGCGCATCGGGCAACTCCGTCACGGTCGCCCCCGGCTCGGTCGCGGTCGCGCCGGCCTCCATCGTCAATAAGTCTACCACACCATCTTCACCCACCGCTGCGCGATCCACGGCAGCCAGCGGCGTGACCAATCCGGCCTCCGCCGCCCAGCCGGGCACAAAGCGCCCCGTCTTGACCGGCGTGAGATCCACCGGCGGCAGCGGCACCGGAGCCGCCGCCTTGCGCGCGGCCCGCCGCAGCCCACCGGGCGGCAACGGCTGCAACAGCAAGATGCCGCCCAGCAGCGCCAGAACCAGCGCACCGCCTAGCACCCCTTTGGTCAGCAACAACGCGCCCGCCTCGTGCAAGCCCAGATCGCTGAGGGGCCGGCCCACCGCGAACGGGATCAGCAGCAAGGCCGCGCCCAGCGCCACCGTCGCGCTGCCCACCGGCAAGATCGCTGTCCAGAACAGCCGCCCGGCCAGCCGCTGCCAGACCGCCGGTGTTTCATCCAGGTCATGCAGCACGATCCGCGCCCGGCCCCAATTTGCCAGCCCGCCGGCCAGTGCGCCCGCCCCGGCCAGCGCCGCGATCTGCAACAGGTTGCCCAGCAGTTCGCTCGAATTCGGCACAAACGGGGCCACGATCAGCCGCAGCGTATCCAGCGACTCGGCTCCCGCGAACCGCTCGGCCACCCCCGCCGGGCTGCCGGGGTTGCCCTGGATCAGCAGCAAGTCGAGCGGGTTGCCGCTCATCGCCGCATAGCCCTTGATCCACAGCGCCGCCAGCGCGCCCGCGAAAGCCCCGCGCCGCGCCCCGGCCAATGCCCCCACCAGCACCGGGATCGCCAACTCCACCCGCCCCAGCGCCAGCGCCGGACTCCACACCACCAGCAACACCAGCGCCAGATGCTGGAGGATCAGCCGGTGCGGCACCAGCGCCAGCGCCACGAACAGCCCCATCAGGTACGGCGACAGCGCCCACAGCGGATAGGCCAGCACGGCCACCGTGGCAAAATACGCCCCGATGGTCGTCCACAGCCCGATCACCAGCACCGCCAACGGCAACAGCGCCCGCCACTCCGCCGGATAGCCCGGCAGCAGTTGCGAGGCCACAATCGCCCCCGCCAGCCCCGCCGCCAGCACCACCCGCTCCAGCACCGCCGGGCCTTTATACGTGATAATCGTCGCTTGTGCTTCCATAGTTAGTCGCCAGTCATCAGTCGCCAGTCATTGGTTGTAGCGGCGCAATTCATTGCGCGCCGTGTCTCGGTTGTAGCGGCGCAATTCATTGCGCGTCGTGCCTCGTCAGCAGCCACCGTGATGCAGCATATCAATGCTTATGTAGCACGTACCCTCACGCTTGTTTAGCAGTCAGATCCTTGTCTTCCATTTCCCAGGTGTGATCGAGGGTGTGAAAGGCGGTGTGCCGGATCAGGTACCGCAGCGGCCACTTGCGGGCCATCTTGTTCTGGGAATGTAGCTCCCGAATTGCATTGCAATAGGCTTCGCGATGCGCCTTCAATCCCTCTTCGGTCAGTATCGCCTCCTGAGCCTCCTGAGGTTTGTCCCGAGCGGTGGGCATCCAGTCATGCTCATTGAAAAGCACATGACGGACGATCCGGTCCCGATCTCGCCCGCCGCCGCGCGGACCACGCTGCATCTCCGCCGACACGCGCGAACGCACCGCGTCGAAAAACGCCCAGCACGCCCGCATCAGCGTCAGTTCACGCTCCAATGCTGCGCCCGACATGGCTTGCTGGTCAATACTCGAAAACGCGAACGAGATACCCCAGAAGTCGGTGGAGCCCGTGCCCGCATAATGCTCGACCACGTCAACGTCGGTGTTGGTCGCAAACTCGGCCTCCATCCCGGCCAGCTTTGCCACCGGGGCATAACGTGGAACGTAGGCGCGTAAGCGTTCCATCGCAGCCTCCTCGGTCGGTGCCCCGCGCGCGAAACCGGGCCAGTCCGGTGCCACGGCCACCACCCTCCTGCCCTTCGGTCCGATTTCCACCGTCACCCGAATGTGGTTAGCCACGGCTCCTCCCATCACAGTAGTTCCGCCGGCGCACACCTTAGCGGGTGCGCGGTGGTGGCAATTCTATGCCACGAGCCTGCCCAGTTCGTGACTACTTATGTCTGACGACTACCGCCGCGACGCGGGGCGTGCGCGTGTCCGCGCCCAGTCACGCAGCGCGCCGATCTCTTCGCGCATCGTCTGCGACAACGGGATCGAGCCGTGCATCGCCCGCACAATGTCGTCGGTGGTCAGGTCGCGGCCCGCCTCGAAAGCGTCATACAGGCCGCTGATCACCGCCTGCTCGATCTCCGCCCCGCTCAGGCCCGCCGCCGCCGCCGCCAGCTGGTCCAGATCGAACAATTCGGGATCGCGGCGGCGTTTGGTGATGTGGATCGCGAAAATCTCGCGCCGCTCGCCTTCGTTCGGCAGGTCCACGAAAAAGATTTCGTCGAAGCGACCCTTCCGCAAGGCTTCCGGCGGCAGGCTGCCCACATTGTTCGCCGTGGCGATCACAAACACCGGCGACGTTTTCTCCTGCATCCAGGTCAGGAACGAGCCGAATACCCGCGCCGACGTACCCGCATCTGAGCGGTGCGACGACGAAATGCCCGCCAGCCCCTTATCCAATTCATCGAGCCACAGGATCGCCGGAGCGACGCTCTCCGCCGTGGACAGCGCCGACCGCATATTCTCCTCCGACGAGCCGACCAATTCGCTGAACACTTTGCCCAGGTCCAGTTTGAGCAGCGGCAATTGCCACAGACTCGCCACTGCTTTGGCAACCAGGCTCTTGCCGCCGCCCTGCACACCCATCAGCAAAATGCCGCGTGGCTCCGGCAGGCCAAAGGCCCGTGCGCTGGCGCTGAACGCCAAAGCCCGCGTCCGCAGCCACGCCTTCAACTCATCCAGCCCGCCCACTGCGTCAAACGCTTCCGGCGAGTGATAATATTCCAGGATGCGCGAGCGCCGAATCAGTTGCTCTTTTTCGGCCACCACCACATCCACATCCAGCCGCCGCGTCATCACCAGCGAGCGGGCAAAAGCGTTTTCCGCCTCGCCTTGCGTCAGTCCCTGTGCCGCTTTCAGCACGCGCTCCCGCGTCTCCGGGTCCACGCCCAGCCGAAACGCCGAGCGCCGTTCCACCGAGTTGATTACCACGCTGAGGGATTGGTCCAACTCCTCCAGCGACGGCAGACCGTAATTCACCACCGTGATGTCTTTTTCCAGTTCCAAGGGGAAGCGCAGCACCGGGGCCAACAAGATCAGCGTCTTGTGGCCCTCTTTCAGCACCCGCGCCAAGTCACGCAGCTTGCGCGTCACCACCGCCGTGCCGGGCGTGGGCCGCGTGTCGTCCATATAGGGGTGGAAATCTTTGAGCAGGAAGAGGGCGGCTTCGCGGCAATTCTGCACGAAGTCCAGTGCCTGGAGCGGGTCGCGCGCCGCAGGATCGGCGGGGGTCACGGTGTCGCCGTCCAGCGCCTGCACGCCTTCGGTGCAAGTCCACACGAACAGGCGTTTATCCCGCCGGGCCGCAACCGATTGCAGCAGCGTTTCGACCCGGCGTTCTTCCCAGGCCACAATATAGATTAGCGGATAGCGCGCACGGACAAGCGTCTCCAACTCGCCTTCTTTGCTGGTGACGGCAGCAGGAGGGGCGGGTCCGGGGCCAGGGTTTTTGACAGGCAGCCGCATCGGCATTCCTTTTGTTATGCCTATTGTAGCACCCGCTCTGTTTTATGTCAATAGCCGGCGACTGACACCCAGCCGCACCGCATTCGCACCACCAAGCCCCCAAGAACACGAAGAACAATACGGTTTCACCACGGAGACACAGAGACACGGAGATTTTTGTGAGTTTGTAGTTCTGTCAGCCAAAGATTAGCGTGATCTGCTGAACGCCAATACAAAAACCCGTAACTCGTCAAAACCTCCGTGTCTCCGTGTCTCCGTGGTGAACAACCGTCAGCGTCCCTCGCGTTCTGTGCGCCTTTGGGGTGCAACAGCGGATTCTTAGCCTTCCGACACGGCTATGCCCACCGCCGTGGGGCCGAGGTAGACGGCGTTGGCGGGGCTGTATTGGACCAGTAAGATGCGCTCACGCGGGTAGACCGCGCTGAGGCGGGTGAGCAAGGAGTCGAGGTCGGGCGTGTAGGTGCCGTAGAGCAGGGCGAGGTCAGCGATGGTGGGGAAATCTTCGACGAACGCGGCCAGCAAGTCAAGGGCTTTGTGGCGTGTGCGCGTGCGTTCGAGCAGCACAACACGGCCTTCATCGAGCCGCAGCAACGGCTTAGAGTTAAGCAGGGCATCGGCGGGGGCGACGGCTTTACCCAGCCGCCCACTGCCCAGCAGGGGTTCAACCGTATCCACATAAAAGGCGATATGGGCTTGGCCGCGCATCCGCTGGGCTTCGTGCTGCACCGCTGTCCAACTGCCGCCCGCCGCCGCACAGCGCGCCGCCGCCAGCACAATCAAGCCCAGGCCCAAACTCGCGGACTGCGAATCGATCACGGCCATCGGCAGGGTCCGCCCGCTGAACCCATCGCGGGCCGTGAGTGCGGCTTGCCCCGTGGCGCTGAGGCTACCCGCGACATGGATCGACAGGATGCCGTCGCACGGTCGGTCCGCTTGCAGGCGGCTGTAGACCTGCTCAAACACGGCCACCGACGGCGGCTGGGTGGCGACGGGTTCCCCTGCGGCCAGCCGCCGTAACAGGCTGTCGGTGGTGATCGTCACGCGATCCAGATAGTGATCCGCGCCCACCTGCACGCTCACCGGGATGACGGTGATGCCATACTGCTGGATCAGTGCAGCGGGCAGGTCACAGGTGCTGTCGGTTACGACCCGAATGGTCGGCATAAAGACTCCGGCTATTCGACCGCGATAATATAAGCATAGAACGGCTGCCCACCGGCCACCACTTCTACTTCCTGGTCAGGATACTGCGCTTGGACCGTCGCGCCGAAGGCTTCCGCAGCCGCAGCGGTCACGTCGGCTCCATAGTAGAGCGTCACCAGATCGTGGGCGCTGGTGCCCATCGCGTCTAGCAACTGGGTCGCCACTGCCTCCTCGGAGGGGCCGACGGCCACCAGCGCCCCGTTGTGCAGCCCGATCACATCGCCGGTCCGCACGCTGAGGCCATTCAGGGTCACATCGCGCACGGCGGTGGTGATTTCGCCGCTTTCGACGGCGGCCGCCGCCTGTTGCATGGCGCTTACGTTGTTATCCAGATCGGCCTCGTAGTTGAACGCGACCAGGGCGGCCATGCCTTGCGGCAGGCTGTCGGTCGGCACCACCACCACCCGCTTGGTCGTGAGATCCTGCACCTGGTTCGCGGCCATCACGATATTGCCGTTGTTGGGCAGGATGATCACTTCGGCGTGCGGCAGGCGTTCGACCGCCGCCAGCAGATCCTGTGTGCTAGGGTTCATCGTCTGGCCGCCTTCGACCAGAGCCGACGCGCCCATGCTGCGGAACGCCTGCGCCATGCCTGCCCCCGCCACCACCGCCAGCGTCCCAATCGCCGAAAGCGGCGACTCGTCCGATCCTTCCCCTGAAGAGGCAGAGGAAGACAGCGTGGACGAAACTCCCCCTCCCTTCGTAGGGGAGGGGGTTGGGGGGAGAGGTCCGCCGCCGTGCATCTCAATAAACTCGTCGTGTTGCTCCTGCATATCGGTGACTGCCACCTGGCGCAGGTTGCCCCGGTCGCACGCATAATTCAGGATCTCGCCGGGGCGTTCAGTGTGGACATGGACTTTAATCAGCGTGTTGTCGCCGACCACCACCACTGAGTCGCCGTGATCCGCGATCCAGGCGCGCACCGTGGGGAAGTCGAGATCCTGGCCGACGAGGATGAAGTTGGTGCAATAGCCGTATTCGCCATGCGCGACATGGACTCCGTCGGGAGCCAGTTCCGCCGCCGACTGTTCCACGGCGAACTCGCCGCCCTCGACCGCTTCGCCACGGGCAAAGCGCAAGATGCCCTCGAAGACCAGGAACAGCCCCTGCCCGCCGGCATCTACCACGCCGGCTTCACGCAGTTTTTGCAGCAGTTGCGGCGTGCGGGCGACCGAGGCGCGCCCGGCTTCGACCGTGGCGGCAATCGCGTCGCGCAAGGGGGCACCTTTGGCAGCGGCCGCTTCGGCCCCGTCGGCCATCTCGCGGATCACCGTGAGCATCGTGCCTTCGACCGGCTTGAGAACCGCCTGGTAGGCCGCCGTGGCCCCTTCGCGCATCCCCAGTGCCCATTCGCTCGAGCCCACCCGTTCGGCTCCGGCCAGCCCCCGATGGAAGCCGCGCAGCACCTGGGAAAAGATCACGCCCGAATTGCCGCGTGCGCCCATCAGCGCGCCGTGCGACATCCCGGCACTGATCTCCGTGGCCGATTCGCTGTCTGCGTCTTCCACCTGTTTGCAGGCGGCCTGCATGGTCAGGGTCATGTTGGTGCCGGTATCACCGTCGGGCACGGGGAAAACGTTAAGCGCGTTCAGCCCGGCAACGTGCCGGTCGAGCCAGCGACTGGCCGCGTGCATGGCCCGTTTGAGATGGCGACCACTCCAGGGGCCGTCGCTGGGCGGCGTATCGGGAGAATCAGTAGGATCAGAGTCGTGCAGGGGGTCGGCCACGCGGCATCCTCTCTTTCGCTCCAGTGGAGGCGGCTTGCATCGCAACGCCAACTGTGGTATCATTGGCTTTCGGAACTTGCGCTTATCATACAGTAAATGCACGGTTTAGTAAAGGGGAATAGCGATGGCCGGTACCGGCACTTGTGACATTTGCGGCAAGCATTCGATGTTCGGGCATAACGTGAGCCATGCCGCGAACGCGACGAATCGCCGCTTTGCACCGAATATCCAAAGCGCCCACCTGATGGTGGATGGCGTGAGCAAGAAAATGCAGGTCTGCACGCGCTGCTTACGCACGTTGAGCAAAACGCCCAAGACGAAGTAACCCCGCGCACCCAGACAACCGAAACGTCGAAAGTGGCCGCTCGCGCTTTAGCGCTGCGGCGCTTTCCACTTTCGGACCCGCTGCCGCGCCCCCTGTCGCGGCGCTGCTGGCCGCACGCGCAGAGGTGCTCCTGCTGCGGGGTAGTCGCGCACGGCTGTGCGCCGGGGGCTGGGGTGAAAACTGTAGGAGGGTGGCTCCGCCCCGCGACCCTAGCGGGTGGCGATTCACCCGATGCGCGAGGCAACTTACGGGGGAGATCGCGGTGGGGCAAGCGTCGCGGGGCGGAGCCACCCTCCTACAGTTTTCACCCCAACCCGCCGCGGCCTTTAGGCGGCATAGTTACCACCTTAGCGCCCCAGTACGATTCTGACAGAAAACCGGCAAAAGTGCGTAACAGGCGCTACTGTGCAATCCGTTATCGCTAGTGGTGAGTATACTCTCTATGAACGTGCGCTGCAGTGTTGCGCCGCGTGAGAGATACCGGGTTTCGGCTATTCAAGGAGGAATTGGATCCATGAAAAAGATCGCATTCATGTTCGTGGTCGCGATGCTGGCGCTGATGGCAATTCCGCACGGCAACAGCTATGCGGCGGCTGATACGATGGACTTCCAGCTCAACGCCCAGAATAATTCGGGTCAAAGCGGCACAGTAACCATCACCAAAAAGAGCGATGCCGATATTACGGTCAGCATCACCCTGAGCAACGGCACCAGTGAGCCGCAGCCGGCCCACATCCACAAAGGCACCTGCGCCACCCTCGACCCCAAGCCCGCCTATCCGCTGACCAACGTCGTCAACGGTAAGTCGGAGACCGAAGTCATGGTCAGCATGGCCGATTTGGCGAAGAGTGAGTACGCCGTCAACATCCACAAGTCGGCCGCCGAAGTCGGCACCTATGTGGCCTGCGCGGACCTCAAGGCCATGATGGCCGGCGGCACGATGGCCGGCGGCACGATGGCCGGCGGCACCACGGCTGCGATGGAGACCATGAACGTCACGCTGAACGCGCAAAACGGCTCCGGCCAGAGTGGTACGGCCACTATCACCAAGAAGAGCGATGCCGACATTACGGTCAGCATCACCCTGAGCAACGGCACCAGCGAGCCGCAGCCGGCCCACATCCACAAAGGCACCTGCGCCAACCTCGACCCCACGCCCGCCTACCCGCTCACTAACGTCGTCAACGGTAAGTCGGAGACCGAAGTCATGGTCAACATGGCCGACTTGGAAAAAGGCCAGTACGCCATTAACATCCATAAGTCAGCGGCGGAAATCGGCACCTACGTGGCTTGTGGCGACCTCCAGACCATGATGGCCGGCGGCAACATGACCGGCGGCAATATGACCGGCGGCAGCACGAGCGGCAACATGACCGGCGGCAACATGACCGGCGGCAACATGACCGGCGGTAATATGACCGGCGGCAGCACGATGCCCAGCACCGGCAACGGCGACCTGCCCTTGCTGCTGGCTGGCCTGGCCCTGGTCGGTCTCACCCTCACCGGTGCCGGCCTGCGCCTCGCCCGCAATCGCGCCTAACCAGTACCGCTTAAGGTAAACAAAAGAGGAGCGTTGCTGAGTGGCAACGCTCCTTTTCCTTGGCGCTCTTCGCGCCTTTGCGGTGCAACACGGAGTCCGATCAGACCGTTGCCAGGAACTCGGCCAGTAAGCGATTGAACTCCGCCGGCGCTTCCATCGGCACCATATGCGCCACATTGGGCAGCACTACCGCCCGTGCCCCCGCGATGCCCGCAGCGATCCGGCCCGCATCGGTCACACAGTCCGCCACATCAGCATCGCCCACGATGACCAACGTCGGCACCTGAATCTCATGCAAGCGATCCCGCGCGGGCGGATCGAGCGGCACCGGCTGCGACTCGGCTCCCTCGCCGGCCATTTCCCGCGCCAGGTTCGCCCGTTCAATCGCCTGGAAGCGCGCCCGCAAGTCCGGCGCGACCGCCAGACCGGGCTTGCGGCCCGGCCCCACCAGCCACAGCTCCGTTTCCAACTCCAAGATGCGTTCGAGGTCTTTGGCCTCATACGCGGCCTCCATCGGCGCGTAAACCGCTTTGTCGGCAGCAGTCGGCGTGCGCCCGCCCAGACCGGCCGCCACCGGCACCAGCGCTGTCACCAGCGCCGGATGCGTCAAGGTGAAATCCAGCGCGACCCGCGCCCCGATAGACACGCCCACCACCGTGGCCGCCCTCACACCCAAATGCCCCAGCAAGCCATACAGATCATCATGCAGCGAAAATGGGCCGCTCGGAATGCTCGATTGCCCAAAGCCCCGCTGATCATAGCGGATCACCTGATAGCGGTCGCGGAAAGCCGGCACCACCGCATCCCACATCTGGTGGTCCGACACGCCCGCATGGAGCAACACCACCGCCGGCCCCGCGCCCTCCACCACATAATAGAGCCGTGCCCCATTGACCTCAGCAAAGCCGTCTCGCCGCTCACTTGACTCAGCCACCACGCGCAACCCTCCTTCTAACGATCCATAACGATCCCAGAACTGCCACTCCTTCGCAGTATACCCGCGATAGCGGACAGTAACGATCCTGATAGGCTGGGATAATTCAGAACTCAGAACTCAGCAGTCCGACCGTCAGCAGCGCCTGCGCCGCCAAATAGGGGTCGGGGTCGCGGGCGGCGTAGGCGCGCAACGCC
>JALYUO010000062.1 GCA_030853735.1 Chloroflexota bacterium | reverse complement strand
CTCAGCGAGTGCCTCGGTTGGGACAAGGAGACCGATTTGATCAGTCTGTGGCGCGCCCACGGGCGCTTGTTTCCGCACCTGCCGAGTCGCTCGCGGTTCAACCGCCGTCGCCGTGCGCTGGCTGGGGCGATCAACCTGCTGCGCCAGATCATCTTGCGCAGCCTCGACTTGGCCGACGACCCGCAATGTGTGATCGATAGCTTGCCCCTGCCGGTCATGGGCTTTCATCTGGTGCCGGGCGGCTCGCGCGAGTGGGCCGCCCATGGAGCCACCTATGGCCGTTGTGAGAGCAAGAAGGAAACCATCTTTGGCTACAAGTTGCACTGCGTCATGACGCTGGGCGGGGTGATCCTTGATTTCGCGCTGACCCCCGCCAACGTGGACGACCTCACCGCTGGCCAGGATCTGTTGTTCGGCTTGCAAAACCGGCTGGTGGTGGGGGACAAAGGCTACATCAGTGCGCCGTTGGCGGCGGAGTTGGCGGGGCAAGGAGTGGAGTTGGTGACGCTGCCGCGGAGCAATCAGAAACGGCAGTTGAGCCGCGCCGCGCGGCGGTTGATCAACGGGGTGCGTCAGATTGTCGAAACGGTGAATGGGCAATTGGTGGAGCAGTTGCATATCGAGACCAATCATGCCTATAGCTTAGAGGGGCTATGTGCGCGGCTACATACGAAGCTGGCGGCGCACACGCTCTGTATCAAGTTGAATCGGCTGTTGGGCAAGGCGAAGTTCTTGCAGATCAAGGCGCTCGCCTTCCCTAACTAGCACATCGCCCTAGTAGAGTGTCAACGGTTATTGGGCAGGTTGGGAAGGCACTGTAGTAGCGCATGGCTGTGCGCGGGGTCGGCGGGGGTGGGGGTGCTGTCGGCGGCGGATCAACTTTGGATGCCCAGCACGCGCTTAACTTGGTAGAGCATCAACGACAGCATATCTTCGCCGAGTTTGAGCCGGCGCACGTCGGCATCTTGCCAGGAGCGGCTGTCCTGGGCGGGCGAAGGGTAGACCGTCAGCCCGGCATCTTGCGCGATCAGCGTGGCGCGCTTGATGTGATAGGGTTCCGTGACCAGGATCACCGTCTGCCAGCCGTGCGCGCGCATGATCACGCGGCTATTGCCGATGTTCTGAATGGTATCGCGCGACTGGTCCTCTTGGTAGATGGCCGCTGCCGGTACGCCGTTCGTTTGCAGCACCTCGGCCAGCACCGCCGCTTCGCTGCGCTCTTCTTCGACCGCGCCCCCGGCGGTGATCACCTGCGCGGCTAGTCCCTGACGATAGAGCGCCGCCGCGTGTTCGGCACGGGCGCGGATGCAAGGGCTGGGCTGGCCCGCCGGCCCGCCATAGATGCTACAGCCAAGCACCAGGATCACATCGGCGGGGGCGGCCCGCTCGTTCTCTGCACCCCAACGGACATAGGCTAAGTCGCCGAGCGGCCACAGGAGCAGCAGCAGCAGCCCCAAGCCTAGCCCGCGGCGGAACCAGCGCCCGCCGCGACCGCGCCGAGCGGGATCAGTGGGCGGCATGACGGATGAGGGACTTTACGTTGCGATAGACGCGGGCGGCGGCGGTGAGTTTGAGGACGTATTTTTGCAACGATTCGCCGGCTTCCATGCCCACGCGGTAGAGCAGATAGGGATTGGTGCGGCCCAGCACATTTAGCCCGGCGACCATCGTACACGCGCCGGCCAGCCCGGCCGCTTGCACCGCCGCCACGGCGACCGGGCTGATGGCGTGCGGTTTGCCGTTGGGATAGCAGAAGATCGGCAGGGGGTGCGGGATATGCGCTTGCAGATCCGCCCATGACCCGGTGACTTCGGCGCGCACCCGCTCCGGCGTGAGCTGCGCCAGGATTGGGTGGTGTTGGGTGTGCGGGCCAATCGCCACGCCGCCGGCGGCCAGCGCCGCCACATCGTCCCAATCCAGCAGATAGCGCCGCGCCGGCGGGGCCAGGCCGCCGCGCTCTACAACGCGCGCGACGAGCTGGGCGGCGGCGGTCTCCGGCAGGCGCTCCACGCGGGCGACCAGCCGGTTGAAGGCGTGGCGGCGCGCGGCGGGGCTATCCAGCGGCAACCAGCCGCTGCCGGGCACTTCGATAGCCGACTCGGCCGTTCCCATCACGGTACGGTACGCGGCATCCCACCAAAAGCCGGTCCCGGCACCGCCGAGGAAAGCCGTCGGGATAAACAGCGTGACCGGCAGGCCCAGCCGTTGCAGGATCGGCAACGCGGTGTCGCGAAAGCAGCAGTAGCCGTCATCAAAGGTGATGACCAGCGCGTGCGGCGGCAAGCTGTAGCCCTCGCGCAGTGCCCGCACCACGTCCCAGGCCGAGACCACCGTGTAATGCTCCGCCAGATAGTGTAGTTGCTCCTCAAAATCGTTGGGATAGGCATCAATCAGCGAATCGGCCAGATCAGGATTGCCGGGCATGGCGATGCGATGATAGGCGATCAGGGTGACGGTCGATTCCATACGCGACCTCCCTTCCTCACGAAGTGCGTAGGAACCGCCGGCGCGCGGGGGGCGATTTGCCGTAAAGCGGCAATCAGGGCGACTTGCAGCCACAGCATATAGAGATATGCGCCATGTAAAAACAGGCTGCTGACCAAATAGCCGAACAAGCTGATCCCCAACCAGACCACTAAATCGGCTTGGACCAGGTCGCCGGCGGCGCGGAACCGGCGGCGCGCTTGGCGCAAGGCGCGGCCTACCGCCAGCAACGTGCCGCCCATCACCAGCAGCCCCAGCAGCCCATGCTCGGCGGCGACCTCCAAGTAGAGATCGTGCGGGGGAATGCCGGTGGATTTGTAGGCCAGGTTGCTATTCGCGAGATAGTCCAACTCGTGCAGCGGATAGTTTTCGCGCCCCACGCCCAGCAGCGGGTGATCGAGAAACATGGCGATGGCGGCCTGGGTTGCGCCCGCGCGCCCGCGCAACGAGGCTTCGTTATAGATGGTCTGTTGATTGCCCGCAGCGGTGTCGAGAATTGTGGTTAGCCGGTCTAGGTAGCCGGCGGGCAGCACGGGCAGCGCGATCAACAGGCCCACGGCTCCCAGCGCCAGATAGAACGGGTTCGGGCGTTTGTAGATCACCGCCGCCGCGAAGACCGCCATCAAGGCCAGCGCATCACCGCGCGAATAGGTGTAGACGATAGCCAGGGTCAGGATCGCCGTGCTGCCCAGCCCCACCAGCCGCGCCACGCGGTTGCCCGCGCCCGTCGTCAGGTAGAGGCCCAGCGGCAGCACGATCAGCAAGAACTGGCCGTAGTAATTGGCATCGCCGAAGTTGCCGCCGGGCCGCGGCGCATCATTGCCGCCGGTGATCTCGCTGACCCGCCATAAGCTGAACCCGCCGAAGTCATCATTGGTCTGCCCGGTCACTGATTGGACCACCGTCAGCAAGGCCAGCGCCGTGCCGAGGGCCAGCAAAGCCCACAGGATCACCCGCAGGCGCATCGGGTTGGTCACGGTGTTGATGATGATCAGATAGGTCAGGAAATTGCGGATAAACTCGATGACGTTGGCCTGCACCAGACTCGGATCTTGCGCGTACCAAATGCCCGCCGTCACCATCAAGCCATAGGCAACCAGCCAGAGGGTCAGTTCGTCGCGCACCAGCGGACGGCGGCGGATGATTAGCCGGTAGCCGGCCACCGTGCTTAACAGGATGATACCGACAAAGCGCGCCAGGGCGGGCAGGTTGTCATAGCGCGTCAGGATGCTGAGGATGTCACCGTAGACCAGCACCACATAAATGGACGCGGCCCAGTAGGGGCGCACCAGGATGAGCAGCAGCAGGAACGGCCCGATCAGACCGGCGATCAGATAGGTCAGCGGTGTACCCAAGCCCAAGGCGAGGCCGAGCGCGCCGGCGCTTGCCAGCGCCAGCGCCGCGAAGCCGATCCGTTGCGGCCGGGTTAGCGGGTCGTTGGGCCGCGCGGCCGGGACCAGAGTCGCCATTGGGTCAGTCCCACCGCAGACTGGCGAGACGATCCTCGACGGCATCGGCGTAGCGGTCCCCAGCGGCGGCCCCGCCCAGCGCCCGCGCCGGCACGGCGACCGCCCGGCGTGGCGCACGCAAATAGTCGAACGCCAGCGCCAGCAAGATGCCTACGCCCAAGCCCAGCCCCGCGCCGCCCGACACGTCACGGCTGGGACTGGGACTGACCGGGCTTTCGGGCAGTGGTGGCGTGTCAAGCGGTTCGAGGTTCAGCACGCGGAACAGGTCGCGGGTGTTATCTACCGTGGCCGCCGTCGTCGCGTTCAGATAGTTCACCAGCATGACCGGATTTGGCCCACTGCCCTGAATGGCGATCACCATACTGTCGGGCACCAAATTAGCCTCTAGCGTATAGGCGGCGGCCTGCCCGTCGGAGAGGCCCACCTTGTTGCGCGCTGCCGCCCGCACCGCCGCCGAGGTAAACGCTTGGGCGAACGTGCCGGCAATGGAGCGCGATCCCACCTGCCCGACCAGGTTCACCAGATCGCGCGGATCGGTCATCAGCGCCGACGGGCGCATCAGCACGCGGGCTTGGGTCACATAGCGGGGCGTTTGCGCGTGGTCCGCCAGCGCCGCTCCTGCGCCCCCGGCGCTGATCGCCAGCAGCAGCAACCACCAGTAGCGCAGGATGATGTTCAGATAAATGCGTAATTCCATAATGCCTCGGTTTCCTGTTCAAGGGGCGGCAGGGGTCGCCCGGCGGTCGTCGGATGCGCGCCGCCTAGACTTGCGCCTAGCGAGCCGGCGGTAGAGCTGATCCACCTGGGCGATCATCGCGTCCAGCGTGAAATCGGCGCGCACCCGTGCTTGGCCCGCCGCCGCCAAGCGGGCCGCGCCGGCCGGGTCCGCGATCAGCCGGGCCAGCGCGGCGGCCAACGCTGCCGCATCGCCGGGCGGCACCAACACGCCCGTCACGCCGTCTTGCACGACCTCCGGCACCCCACCCACGCGCGTCGTGACCACCGGCAGCCCCACCGCCAGCGCCTCCAACACAGCAATAGGCAGGGCTTCGTGCAATGACGGTAGCACAAACAGATCCAACGCCCCCAACAGTTGCGCCACATCGGGCCGCACCCCGGTAAACTGCACCGCAGCGGTCTGGCCCAACTGCGCCGCCAACCCGGTTAGGCTGGGCCGCAAGGGGCCATCGCCGATAAAGACCAGCCCGACCTGCGGCTGAGTCTGCCGTAGCTGGGCCACGGCCCGGATCAGCACATCCTGGCCGCCCTTATCGGCGCTCAGGCGACCGACCGACCCGATCAGCAGGGCGGTGGGGTCCAGGCCCAGTGTGCGACGGATCGCCGGCGTGACCGCATGGCCGGCAAACTGCGCGGTATCTACGCCATTATACACCACCGATAGGGCGTGTGCAGGTAGCCCTTCCAGCTGCATCAGTAGCCGTTTGCTGGCCGCCGAGGGCACCACCACCGCGTCGCCCAACCGGTAGAGCAGCCGGTCGAGCCAGATTTCGTGCGCGGCTTTGGCCGAGCCGTGTTCGTGGGCGATGATCACCGGCACGCCGGCCAGCGTACCCAACAGCCGCGCCCAGGTGTTGGAGCCGAACAGGTGGGCGTGCAGAATATGGATCGGCTGCCGGCGCAACACCTGCACCAGCCCGCCCAGTTTGTACAGATCGCGGCGGCTCTGCCGATCCAGGATCAGGCTGGGGATGCCTGCCGCGTCCAGCAACGGCTGATAGTTGCCGGCGCTGCGCGTGGCGCAGACGCTCACCGCATAGCGCCGGCGATCCAGCCCGCGCGCTAGGTCCACCAGCGCCTTTTCCGCGCCCCCGCGCCCCGTCACGTCAATCAGGTGCATCACGTTGAGGCGGGGCATCACGGGGCGGGGGCGCGCTCCTGCAACTGGGTATAGAACCCCACCAACCGTTGGACGTGTCCTTGCCATTGAAAATGCCTCTCCACGAATGCGTGGCCTGCCGCGCCCAGCCGGACGCGGGCGGGCGGATCGTCCAACAACTGCCCGACGGCCGCGGCAAAGGCGGCGGGTGTGTCGGCGACGCAGAGATCGCGGTCGGGCTGGGCTTGAATCCCTCGATTGGCGAGCGCGGTTGTCACGACCGGGGTGCCGGTAGACAGCGCCTCCAATACTTTGGTCTGGATACCCGATCCCGACCGCATGGGGCAGACGGCGACGGTTGCGCGGCCCAAGTAGTGCGTCACATCAGCCACCCGCCCTTGCACGGTGATGCCGTTGTGGCCCGTCGCTAACGCCCGCACCCGTGGGCCGGGATTGGCTCCCACGATCTCCCAGGTCAGCGCCGGGTAGCGCGCGCGCAAGCGCGGCCAGACGGCTGCGGCAAACCACAGCGCCGCTTCCTCGTTGGGGGGGTAGCCCATGTTGCCGACAAAGACCAGCGTTTGCGGCTCGCGGCCCGCCGGGTCGCAAAACGGGAAGCGCGTCTCGTCCACGCCGTTGGGCAACACGCTGACGTGTGTAC
>JALYUO010000001.1 GCA_030853735.1 Chloroflexota bacterium | reverse complement strand
ATCTTGGGCTGTAACACGCTATCAAGGGCCGCACACAGCGCCGGCAACAACGGATAGATTTGGGCCGCCGCTTGCCAATCGCTAACCGCTGTACAAACCGGCTCTAACAGACGCAACAAAGCCGCCCGCTCAGTTTGATAAATCGCCGCGACATTTAAGGCCAGATATACAATCGTATCGGGGCGCACAACCAGCTCACAGCCGTACTTGTCCTCGTTAAGGGCATAGGTCATGTTATCGGGCAGGGCGGTCAGCTTCACTTCCAGAGCGCGTAACAGGTGCGTGCGGTCACGGGCGTTTTGGGTGACGAGGTCGACTCGCGGCACCTGACCGATAGCAAAGGGCGCATGGGGAATATATACCGACTCGAAATTAAAGTGTAGGTCGGGCGTGTTCGCAAAATCAAAGCTGCCGTCCGGTGCCAGCGGGCGCAGACCCAACAGATCGATCACCTCGATGGCTTCATCTACCACGGCTAAGTTGCTGTCCAGAGTGAGATAGACTGGTTGGAGACCTTGATAGCCAAAGTAGCAAGCCAACGCCGCAGGGAACGAGCTATTAAATTGATTCTTGCCCCAAAAGCGTGGGTTCGTGAAGTCACGGTTCGTGTCCCGTAAGCCAAACAACCCTGGTGAGGATGGGGCAGCGCTAGGTGCCGCCGGCATTGGCATAGGTTGCCGATTAGGAGGTCTGTTCGTCATGGCAGTGCCTTGTCTCTCTAGCGGTGGCTGGGCCTATTATCATGGGCAGTATACCACATCGCCTTTTCCCCCTCACACCCGCGTGAAATCTGCTATAATAGCGCCGGCAGCCCGCATCCTGACCGCGCGCCGCCACCCCCACAGGAGGAGATCCCCATGAGCGACGCGCAGATGCAGGCGGTGCCGGGACCGATGAATGACCGGCGCGAGGTGTTCGGCTGGGTGATGTACGACTGGGCTAACTCGGTCTTTTCGACGACCGTGATCACCGCGCTCATCGGACCGTACCTGACGGCGCTGGCCCAAGCGCAGGTGGGCGAGAACGGTGTGCTGCTGGACCTGGGGCTGATTCAGGTGACGGCCATTAGCCTGTTCCCCTATAGTCTATCGCTCTCGGTGTTGTTGCAGGTGTTTTTGCTGCCGGTGCTGGGGGCGATTGCCGATTACACGAACCTGAAAAAGCGGCTGATGATGCTGTTTTGCTACGTGGGCGTGGCGGCGACGTGCCTGCTGTTCTTTATCAGCAGCGGCATGGCGTTGCTGGGTGCGCTTTTGCTAATCGTGGCGAATCTCAGTTTTGGTGCGGCGATTGTGCTATACAACGCCTATTTAGGTGAGATCGCTAGCGAGGATCAACGCGATAAGGTGTCGAGTCGTGGCTTTGCCTGGGGCTATCTAGGCGGCGGGTTGCTGTTGTTGATCAACCTGATCATGGTGCAGAGTGCGGGCAAAATCCCTGGTTTGACGACGGCGCTGGCAGTGCGGTTGTCGCTGCTGTCGGCGGGGCTGTGGTGGGGCGGCTTTGCGCTGATCACGTTTCGCCGCCTGCGCGAACGCGGCGCACCCCGGCCCCTGCCGCCCGGCCAGAGCTACTGGACAATTGGCTTCAGCGAAGTGGGCCACACGTTTCGTATATTACGACGCTTGCCGCACACCCTACGCTATCTGATCAGCTATCTGTTCTATAACGACGGTATCCAGACCGTGATCACCATGTCGGCGGTGTTTTTCACGCAGGAACTGTTTGTCCGGCGTGGCTTACCGACCGATCAATCTTTCCTGCTCGAACTAGTGTTGATGGTGCAGTTCGTGGCTTTCGGCGGCGCGTTGCTCTTTGAGCAGGTCGCTCGTGTGATTGGGGCGAAGAACGCGATCCTGATTTCGCTAGTCATTTGGGTGGGCGCGGTGATCTACGCCTACACCTCGTTCCAAACGCAGGCCGATGCCTGGATTTTGGGCGTGGCGATTGCCTTGGTGCTGGGCGGGTCGCAGGCGTTGTCACGTTCGCTGTTCTCGCGCATGATCCCGTTAGGGCACGAAGCCTCGTTCTTTGGTCTCTACGAAATATCCGAACGGGGCACCTCTTGGATTGGGCCAGCCCTGTTTGGCGCGGTCGCGCAGGTAACCAGATCGTACCGCGAAGCGATCTTGTCGGTGATCGTGTTGCTGGTGGTGGGCGGCGTGATCTTGGCGTTGACCAACACCGCGCAAGCGATCCGCGATGCGGGGCGTGAGGAGCAGGCGGAACGGGAGGCTGCGGCCACCGGGATCGCATCCGCCTGATGTCGCCTGCGCGCCGGCCCCATCTGAGTCGCCGCGAAGGGACGTGGCTCATTGGGCTGGGTTTGTTGCTGGCCGGCTGGGCGCTGCTGCTGGCGGCGTTGGCGGTGCGGCCTGATGGCTTGCTGCACTTCTGGGCGCTCGATGTGGGCCAGGGCGACGCGCTGCTGATCCAGACTCCCAGTGGGCAAGATATACTGGTGGACGGCGGTCCCGATCCGGCGGCGGTGGCGCGCGAGCTGGGGCGGCACCTGCCGTTCTGGCAGCGCGACCTCGAGTTGGTCGTGCTGACCCACCCGCATGAAGATCATATCGCCGGCCTCATTGATACGCTGGACCATTACCGCGTCGGTAGCGTGCTGCAAACACCGTTCGCCGCCGGCGATGCCGCCCTGGAAGCGGCCTGGGGGCGCGTGCTGACGGCGACGGGAGTGCCGGTGCATTTGGCAGTGGCCGGCCAAGCGTTTACGCTGGAACCCGGCGTAGCGGTGCAGGTGTTGGCCCCGCCGCCGGCGCTGCTGCACGGCACCCATAGCGACATCAACAACTCGTCGGTGGTGCTGCGCTTGACCTACGGTACGGTCGGGCTGCTGCTGGCCGGCGATATCGAAACCGAAGCGGGCGGCGATTTGCTGACCCGCGCCGGCGGTGCCTTGCGGAGCCAAGTGCTGAAAGTGCCGCACCACGGCAGCGCCAGCGGCCTGAGCGCCGCGCTACTGGCCGCCATTCAGCCCCAGGTCGCGCTCATCTCGGTGGGAGCCGACAACCGCTACGGCCACCCCGCGCCCGCCACGCTGGACCTGCTGCGCGCCGCCGGCGTACCCACGTATCGCACCGACACCGACGGTACGGTGGAGATCCTGTCTGACGGGCAGCACATCTGGGTGCGCCCAGAGAAGCATTAGCCGCTCCCGCGCAGCAGGCTTTGCTGCCCAACACCTTGCCCTCCACTGTGGCACGCCGTTTGCCGCTCGCTCCTCGCTACAGACCCGCCATGCCGCACACTTTGTCGGTTCGCAGGCGGCAGATCATTGGCAAGCAAGCCGAATCCAGCCCCGCCGTTTAGCGCGTGCCTCCGTTTGCGGACGATGCCGCCAGCCATGTCGTTAGCGAAACGCCACAAGGCCGGCGCAACAAATTCAACTATGACGCAGAGCTGGGCCGGTTCAGGCTGGGCGGGGTGTTGCCGGCGGAGGCGGTTTTCCCCTTTGACTTCGGCTTTGTACCCGGCACACGGGGCCAAGACGGCGACCTGCGGGCTGTGCTTGCGTGCGCGCTGCCGTCTGCATAACACCGTATCCGCTTTCCCGCAGGGCTTATGCAAAGTCCTACTACCGTCCAGCGGTTCTGCTACGCGGGCCCAATCCCCGCACCGGCGGGGTGTAGTCGCGCACGGCTGTGCGCTCGTGGGGGAGCGGCCCCGCTCTAACT
>JALYUO010000005.1 GCA_030853735.1 Chloroflexota bacterium | reverse complement strand
CGCGAAGATCTCGAAAAATCTTCGCGTTCTTTGCGGCTTTGCGGCGCAATAAAACGTTAAGCGGGAACCGCTGCCCGCCCCAATTCCGCGCCCATCAGCAGTTCGAGATCGGGCAGGGTGACGGCATCGCTCTCGGCGGCGGCCTGGGCGGCTTGCTGGTAGCCGGTATAGAGGCGGTGGTAGAGTCCCTCGGCCGCCAGCAGTTCGGGGTGGGTGCCGGTTTCGACGATGCGCCCCGCATCCATGACCACGATGCGGTCGGCCCGCTCCACGGTGGTCAGGCGGTGGGCGATGATCACTACGGTGCGGTTCCGCATCAGCCGTTCGAGCGCGCCTTTGATCAGCGCCTCGCTTTCGTTGTCCAGCGCCGAGGTCGCTTCGTCCAGGATCAGGATGCGCGGGTTGCGGAGCAGGGCGCGGGCGATGGCGACGCGCTGGCGCTGGCCGCCCGACAGCTTCACGCCGCGTTCGCCAATCACCGTGTCGTAGCCGTCGGGCAGTTCGCGGATCAAGCTGCCCAGATTGGCGGCACGGGCGGCGGCCTCCACTTCCTCTTGCGGCGCGCCCAGTTTGCCGTAGCGGATGTTGTCGCGCAATGTGCCGCCGAACAGGATTGGCTCCTGCGGCACCACGCCGATATGCCCGCGCAGGTCACGCAGGCGCACGCCTTTGACATCGTGGCCGTCAATCGTCACGCGCCCGCCCTGCACGTCGTAGAAGCGTGGGATGAGCGCGGCCAGCGTCGTCTTGCCCGCGCCGCTCGGCCCGACCAGCGCGACCACCTGCCCCGGCTCAATGGTCAAGGACAGGTCATGGATCACTTCCGGGCCACTGCCGTAGTGGAATGTGGCATGATCGAAGCGGACCGCGCCCTGCACCACCGGCAGCGGGGTTGCGTCGGGGGCATCGGCAATGTCGGCTTGGGTGTCGAGCAACTCGAAGATGCGTGATGCCGCACCGCTGGCCGAGCGCAGGTTGGAGTAGGTGGTCGCCAGCCCCGCCAGCGGCCCGGAGACCATGAACACCAGCAGCAGCAGCATGACCAAGCTGCCGGGGGTCAGCCGCCCAGCCTGGATCTCGGTGATGCCGAACCAGAGGATGCTGATCAGGATGCCGAAGCCCAGCAGGGTCATGATCGGGCCGAAAGCCGCGCCCAGCCGGATGCGGCGCACCGCCACCTGGAAGGTCTGCTCCACCGCTTGGCCGTAGCGGTCAGACTCGTAATCCTCGCGGTTAAAGGCTTTGACCACGCGCGGCGCGCTGAGGGTCTCTTCCAACACCGTGGTCGCCTGCCCCAGCGACTCTTGCGAGGCTTTGGAAGTCGCTTCCAGCCGCTTGCCCAGCGTGCGCGCGATCAGGATCACTGGCGGCACCAGGACGAGGACGATGACGATCAGCCGCCAGTCGAAAGCCACGATCAGCGCCGTGCCGCCGATCAGGGTGATGACCTGCTGGGCCGTGCCGGGCAGGTTATTGGTCAGGTTGCCCTGCACCGCCGTCACATCGTTCGAGAGCCGCGAAGTCAGGTCGCCCACGCGCTGATTCTCATAAAAGGCCAGCGACAGGCTTTGCAGATGGCCGAACACGCGCCGCCGCAGATCGGCTACCAGCCGCTCGCCGACATAGGCCAGCAGGTAGGTCTGGCCGAAGTTGAGCAGCGCACTGACGAGGGCGACCACCACCAGCCCGCCCAGCGCCCACTGGAGATTCACCGCCCGCGCATGGGTCACGCCGTCCACGATTTCGCGCACGCTGACCGGGATGATCAACGAGATGCCGCTGTTGAGGATCAACAGCGCCCCGCCCAGCGCAAACCGTTGCCAGTAGGGGATGATCAGCGTGAACAGGCGGCGTAAGGGTGCGCCGACGGGGGCCGCTGCCGGCTGATCGAGGGTTGCGTCCCCGGCGGGGAGTGTTTGCACTGCTTCTGCCACTCTGGTGTCCTTCCCCATCTACAATATGGTCGTTCTTTAATCTTAACGAGTAGCGTGGCTTGACGGTTTGCCTTTGGCCGCATAGGAAAACCCCCACTCGGCGTGGGGGTTCGCTTGCTCTTATTTCGTTAGCCTGTTAATAGGCGCGCGATCACGGCGTTGCTGCGGGCGGGTCGAAGGTCCAGGTCTCCTGCGCCAAGTCGAAGTGACCGGTCAGCCCATCTCTGGTCGTGAAGTAGACGATCCCGCGTAAGCCGGGGAACGGGGTTTGGGCATTGGGGATAATG
>JALYUO010000945.1 GCA_030853735.1 Chloroflexota bacterium | reverse complement strand
AGCCACGGCGCAGGGATCAAGGCCGCCGCCCCGCTCATCGTGGCATAGCCGCGCGCTACTTCGGGCGACGGCCCGGCCTGCTCGGCCCGGTTGAGCGTGTTGAGAAAAGCGTGCATCGCGGGCAACGCTTCGCTGCCCAAAATCGCGATCTCGCCCAGCCGCTCGTAGGCCCGCGCCGCTTCGCCCAGCAGCGCGCGGCGCGCCGGGTCGTGCGTGGTTGGGGGCGGGGCCAGGCGATAGCGCGTTTGCCGGGCGATCTCGCGCCCAATCGCGCGCACCAAGCCCGCCGTCGTATCCGGCACCGGGTAGCCGAGCAGGGCCACCGCCTGCATCAGGCAGTCGCACGCTTCGGTCATGCGGCCCAGCCCGTAGTAGGCTTCGCCCAACTGACGTAGATCGTGGGCGCGCGCCGGCCCCGCGTGGCTGCCGGTCGCTGCGGTGGCAGCCAACGCCTGGCGCAACCACTCGGCGGCTTCCTGGTACAGCCCCTGGCCCAACGCGCTGCTGCCCGCCCGCCGCAGATAGAACAGCGTCTTGGCGGCGACTTCGGCCTTGCCCCAGTGATAGGCCAGCAGGGGATAGAGGCGCGTCACGTCGCCGCCGTCACCGCGCTCATACCACTCGGCGATAGCGCGGTGCAGGGCGCGGCGCTGGGCAAACAGCATCAGCCCGTAGGCCACTTCTTGCGTGATGATATGGCGGAAGATATAGCCCGGCTCCGGTCCCGGTACGTCTAACGGAGTCAGATCCAGCCGATCCAGCGCGTCCAGGTCGGCGGCCAGGCGCACGCGGTCGGCGCGGATGGGGTGAATATCATAGAGGGTGCGGAACGCAAACACCCGCCCGATCACGCTGGCGACTTTGAGCGTCAACTGCTGCTGGGGGGCCAGCCGGTCAATGCGGCTGATGATCACCCCTTGCACCGTGTCGGGAAACGCAAAGGCGCGCGGATCGCCGGCCGCTGGGTCCAGGGTACACACGCCGGCGCGGATCTGGATCAGCCCACTATCGCGCAGGGCGTAGGCCAGTTCTTCGCTAAAGAACGGGTTGCCCTCGGCTTTCTCGCGGATCAGTGCGCCCACCGCTGCCGGCAGGGTCTGCACCCCCAGCCGCGTGCAGACCAGGGCCAGGGTTTCGTCGGGCGGCAGCGCGGCCAACGGCAGATAATGCAGCCCCGGCGTGGCCCGTAAAGCGCGCGCTTCGGGTGGGGCAGGCTGGCCGGGCGGGCGCGTGCTGTAGACGCGCAGCAGCGGCGCGATCCCTTCGACGGCGGCGATCAGCGCCCAGGATGCCGAGTCGATCCAATGGGTGTCTTCCAGCACCAGCAGCAAGGGTTCGCGGCGTGCGGCGGCGGCCAGCAGGCTCCGTAACAGGGTGCGTGTGTTGTCGGCCCGCACCTGGCCGCTCATCTGGGTGGTCAGATCGTTCTCCGCCAGATCGAGCGGCAGCACAGCGTTGAGCAGGGGGGCTAGCCGCCCCCACTCCGGCTCGGCGGCCAGCGCGGCGCGCACCGCCGCCCGCACCGCGTCGGGATCGTCGGGCGCATGGGGCTGGAATAGGCGGCTGAACACCGGCCCCCAGGCATGGTACGGCGTGGCCTGCTCAATCGCATCGCCGTTGCCGCGCAAGACGCGCACGCCCAGATCGGCGGCTTGGCCCAGCAGATCGTCCACTAGGCGCGATTTGCCGATGCCTGCCTCGCCCTCGATCAGCACGCTGGCCGCCCGCCCTGCGCGCAACCCCCGCAGCAACCCGCCCAACAAGGCGCGCTCGGCCACCCGCCCGACCATCACTGCCCGCCCGCCGGCCCCCGCCGCGCCCGTTGTGGGGGCCGCCCCGCCGGCTTTGCCGCTGCTGGGTTGGTAGATGGCGACCGGCTCGGCCTTGCCCTTGACAAGGATCGGGACCAGTGGGGTGAAAGTAGAGTTGCCCCCGGCGGCGCCGGCGGTGGCTGCGTCGCAGAGGATACCACCGGGGAAGCGTGGCGCAGCCTGCATCAAGCGGGCGGCTAGGTTCACCACATCACCGATCATCGTATATTCGCGCCGCAGCTCGCTGCCCACTGCGCCGCAAAACACCCGCCCACTGGCGATGCCGATCTGCACCGTCACGCCCGCTATCGTCAGTCGCGCCGCGCTGCCTAGCGCCGCCTGCACGCCACGCGCCGCGTCGTCTTCGTGTGCCAACGGCGGCAAGCCGAAAGCGATCACCAGCGTGGTGCCTTTGTCGTCCACGCTCGACTTGTTGATCGTGCCTTCGTAGCGGTAGACGATGGTTTGCAGCGCGGCGAATAGCTCCTGGGCGGCAGCGAGGTCGGCGGCGGGGTCGGGTACGCGCACAAACAGCACGGTGACACGGCGCAGTTCGGCCAGCCAGCCGGTTTGCCCCGCCGCCAGCCGCGCCAGCACCGCCACGGGGATATACGGTCGCAAGGCCGCCTCCGCCCCCGGCGGCAGCTCTACCGGGTGCAGCGCCCGCGCCGGCGGCGCAGCCAGCGCCACCAAGCGCACCAAACCGCCCGCCAGCGGCACGCCGACCGTGGCTTCGACCTCACCCCCAACCCCTCTCCTACGAAGAGAGGGGAGATCGGGCCGGTTAAGCGACTCCCTTCGCTCTTCAGGAGCGGGGCGGGAGATAAGGTCGGCGAGGTCGTCTAGCTCCCCTCGCCCTTTAGGGGCGGGGTCGGGGGAGCGGTCGGCGTAGTCGTCTAACTCCCCTCCCTTCGTAGGGGAGGAGTTGGGGGAGAGGTCGGCGTGGTCGTCTAGCTCCCCTCCCTTCGTAGGGGAGGGGTTGGGGGAGCGGTCGGCGGAGATGCGGTCGGCCTGCGTCACCAGCGCCCAGGCTGCGGGGGCCAACACCACCTCGCCCGGCGCGGCCTGCGGTTCGGCGGCGGCGATCTGGGCCAGAGGCGGCCCGGCGACCAGTAGCTCCCAATGACCGCCCACGCCGCCCAACGAGGCCAGCGTCACCA
>JALYUO010000899.1 GCA_030853735.1 Chloroflexota bacterium | reverse complement strand
GCGCGGCCGCCCCCGACGGGGGCGGCCCCAGCGGCACGGGCTACAGTGACATCGTTGCAGTGGGACCAAACGATGCTTGGGTGATCGAAAGCACCTTCTTTGCCACCTCATCCTATTTGGTCCACTGCACCGCTACTACCTGTGCCCGCCTGAGCAACACAAGTATGGATAACATGGTCATCGCCGGCAGTGGGCCGAACGACGTGTGGATCAGCTCCCGGACCGCCGGCCATTACGTGTTGCAGCATTGGAACGGGACGACCCTCACTACGGTTAGCACACCCGCTATTGGGCTGGTGGATAGGATCAGCGCCATCGCACCGAACGATGCGTGGGCCGGTGGCTTCGAGGGCTGGCTCCATTGGGACGGCGCCGCCTGGACGCGGGTGCCGTCCGTAGACGGCAGCGCCTTTGACGGCACGGCGGCGGACGATCTGTGGTCGGTCGGCGCAGGAGCCGGATCAAGCAGTCGCATCTTGCACTACGGCTTACCGCTGACGTTTGCCGATGTGCCGCCCGCCTCCACCTTTTTCGCGCCGATTGACACGCTGGCCTGCCGGGGCATCCTTAACGGCTACACCTGCGGCGCGGTGGGCGAACCGTGCGATAGCAGCAGCCAGCCCTACTACCGGCCCGCCGGTCCCGTGAGTCGCGGCCAAGCGGCTAAACTGGTGGCCGGCGCGGCGGGGCGCGGCGGCGCGGCGCGGGGGCAGCAGTTCACCGACGTGCCGCCCGGCAGCACCTTCTATCCGTGGATCGAGACATTGGGCGAAGCGGGTATTCTAAGTGGCTATCAGTGCGGCAGCCGACCCGACGAGCCGTGCGACAGCGCCCAGCGCGCCTACTTCCGACCCAGCGCCGGCATGACGCGCGGCCAGTTGAGCAAGATCGTGGCGCTGACGCACGGCTACAGCGATCCGCCGACCAGCCGGTTGTTTGAGGATGTGCCGCCGGAGAACACCTTTTATACCTGGGTGCAGCAGGTGGGCAACCTGGGCATCATCAGCGGCTACACCTGCGGCGGCCTCGGCGAACCGTGCGTGGAGCCGGCGCACCGACCCTACTTCCGGCCCACCATCGGGGCAGCGCGGGGGCAGACCGCCAAAATCACCAGTGGCGTGTTTTTCTCTATCCTGCCCTAACCAGCAGGGCATAATCCCAATAAATGCAGCGTTATAGAGCAGCCTGAATTGCAGTTCTATAACGCTGCATTTATTCCCCCGCACCAAGAAAAGGCGTGATGCGCTACCCACATCTTGCAGCCGTCTGAATGTTATGTCATACTGAGGCGGCTAAGAAGGAGGATGGCGGCGATGTTGGTGGTGCATGGATCGTGGTTGCCGGCGGCGGAGCAGTATCCGGCGCGGCTGGCGCTATGGGCAGAGACCCCGCCGGACCAGGGCGGCATACGGCGAGGGCGCAAAGCCGCCAAACCGCCCGCCACGCCCTTGCCCCATCCTTTCGCCGCGTCTGCCGACCTGTTGCGCGCCGTGCTGACGGCGGGCGGTGCGCCGGGTGAGCTGGGTGAGAGCGCGGGCCGCCCAGTGCTGGCACGCTTGCCGAGTGTGGGTAACGTGCCCTGCCCTTCGCCCGATCTAGGCGGCGCACCGGACGGGGCTACGCTCGAGCTGCGGGCGTGGCAGATCCCGGCGCTGACCTTTGATGTGGCCCAGGCAGCGGAGGTGTTGCTGGCGCTGGCCGACCGGGAGCGCAGCAGCGAGGTAGTGCCGGCGGAGGATGTGCGCTTCTGGATCGCCGCCACGCAGTTTGCGCTGGAACTGGTCTACCGACAGAAGATCCTGCCCACGATCCGGCGCGAAGGTGGGGGCTATGCCGCCCGCTGGCAGTTGCTGCTGGACGAAGAGCGCGACCGCAGCCGCTTCCGTGCGCTGGTTGCGGCCATGCCACCGGTGTGCCGGGCGTTGGCTGGGACAGCGGATGCGCCGGAACCACGCCCCGGCGACCTCCTGAGCAGCTACCTGGGGGCCGCCGCTGATGCCGTGACCCGCGCTGCGCCCGTGCCTGCTGTGCGCCGTGCGGGCCGCAAAGCGGCGGCCCCGCACTTGGCTGATGCTTGGGTTGAGGCGTTGCGTGGCAACCCTACGCTCGACGCACCCGCCACCGCACTTGCGGCCTTCTATCACGAGTACCGCGCCTGGGTGGACGCGGGCGGGGCCGACGGTCATCAGGACAGCTTCCGCGTCTGCTTCCGGTTGATGCCGCCTGATCTTGGCCCCGACCTTACCGACCTCTCCCCCCACCCCTCCCCTACGAAGGGAGGGGAGTTAGACGGGAGGCGCACCGCCGCCCTCTCCCCCGGCTCCGCCCCTTCCCCTTTAAGGAAGAAATCTGTAGAGTCGCCGTCTAACTCCCCTCCCTTCGTAGGGGAGGGGTGGGGGGAGAGGTCGGTAAGGTCGGGGCCAAGATCAGGCG